>JBEBJC010000473.1:0-6455 GCA_040080105.1 Myxococcota bacterium | reverse complement strand
GGGATCAGGGTTGCACGCTGCAAGGAGCCAAGCGACGCTCATCGAGAATCCTCCGTCCTGACCAGAGCGGTTCCGTAGTAGGGGTCGAAGAAGTGCCCGGCGACGCCGTAGTAGGTGCCGGCGCCGTCGTACCAGAGGGCGTGTACGTCGACGGTGTCGATCGGCGTCTCGCCGACCGGGTCGCCGCCGTCCAGGTTCGGGTCGATCGAGCCGACGTACCCGCCGATGCCGCCGACCACCGCGTGATCGGGGTCGCCCATCGACACCGCGGACAGCCCGGGCACCCGCGGCAGCTCGGTCGTGGTCCACGCGGTGCCGTCGAACCGGGACACGAGCCCGGTCGAGCGCCCGCCGACCGCGAGCACGTGGTCGGGCGACGTCCCCCACAGCGACACGAAGTCGTCCGACGCGCCGGTCGACTGCTGCACCCACTGCATCCCGTCCCACTCGACCAGCAGCCCGTACTGCCCGACGGCCCAGGTCCGACCGCCGATCCCCCACACCTTGAACAGGGCGTGGGCGTTGCGATCGTTCTCCGCCGGGTCGAGCGCCACTTGGGTGAACGTCGCGCCGTCGTACCGCAGGATCAGCGGGTCCCCGTCGTTCGGGTCGCCGCCCACGATCCACAGGTCGTTCGGCGCCGCCCCCCACACGCCCCACAGATCCTCGGTGGTCGGCGGATCGAGCTTCGACCACTCCGCGCCGTCCCAGTGGGCCATCGCCCCGTGTACGCCGACCGCGTAGGCGTCGTCGGCGGCGAACCCGTACACCCACACCAGCAGGTCCACGTCGGGGGCGGTCACCGGCGACCAGGTCGACCCGTCGAAGTGGAAGATCTCCCCCGCGTCCGGCTGCCCGCCCACCATCCACACGTCGGACGGGCCCGAGCCCCACACCCCCGAGAGCGCGCCGACCCCCTCAGTGTCGAATGCGCGCGACCACGCGATCGGGGACTCGGTCCCGGTCTCGCCGGTGGGCGCGGTGGTGTCGCCGTTGCAGCCGAGCGCGGACCCGACGAACCACCCCAGCGCAGTCGCCCTGTTTCCGAGGGAGAGCATGCAAATTCTCCTGCACTCTTATGTGTCGAGTCACATCAAAAAGGATCCACCGAATCGTACCGCTTCACGCGGCCTGACCTCCGGACCCCTGGCACGCCCGAATCGGTGCAACACCCGTGCCTCAACTTTCCCTCTCCCGGACCGATCCGTCACTACGCCTGGCGCACGCTGCGACAACATGCCGCACCGCCCTCTCCCTCGTGTGATCCCACACATACTCCATGTGTGTTTTGGCACACACCGAGTGGACGGGTTACGAGTGGTCGGTGTGGTGGCTCGCCATCGGATGCGCCTCGATCCCGGACTGGTTTCATCGGTCCACGCTGGACACCCCCCCCTGTGGGGGTGGGGTCGCGCAGGTACCGGGCTCCGCCACCGTGTGGGTGCACGTCTCGCGCGACGCCGACCCGGACTCGGCGCTCGCCGCGACCCAGGCCGCCGCCTCGTGGTGGGCGGGCGCGGGGCTCGACCTGTCCGCCGCCGGCACCGACCGGATCACCTTGCCCGAGGTGTTGGGCGGAGACGTGACCCGCGGCGACGGGATCGAGCGGGTCCTCGATCCCCTCGCCGGGTGGTTCGCCGCGCCCCACCCCCACGGCGACGTCGACCTGGTGTTGGTGCGCGACATCGCCGGCCCGCGGTCGCCGGTGAGCCGCGACATCGGTGACCTGGTAGCGGGGTTCACCGTGTCGCCCGCGCTGGCCGAGGATCCACTCTCCGCAGCGATCCTGGCCCGGCTCGGGCCCCGCCCGCACCCCACGATCTTCGTGTCCACCGACGCACTTTCGGCGCTCGGGCCCGACCGCGCCCGGTGGGTGGTCGCACACGAGCTCGGGCACGCCCTCGGGCTGCCTCACGATCCCGAGCCCGGAAACCTGATGTTCGCCGAGCCGTCTGCCTGCAGGCCGTCGCTCCGCCCCGACCAGGCGTCCGCGATTGTTGCCGCTCGAGACGTCGACACTCCACCGTGAGTCACGTATCCTGACCAGCAGGGGGGGCGTATGTTCCGCTTCGCGGTGATCCTGGCCGGGTGTGGATCGGAGGACCCGGCTCCGCCGTCGGGCGCCTGTGATCCGGCGATCGCGGCGCCGATCCCCCGCCAGCTCCGGCTGCTGTCCCGCCGGGAGTACGACCGGTCGATCGCCGACCTGTTCCCGGCGCTGGCGGGAGGCGGCGAGTGCCTCGACGACAGCGGGTGCGCGATCGAGCTCGAGAGCTGCGTGGGCGGCACCTGTCGGCCCGACCCGTGTGAGCTGGTCACGTTCCTGCTCCCGTCCGACGGCCACGAGGGCTCGGTGTCGGTGGCGGGCTCGTTCGACGCGTGGGATCCGACCGCGTGGCCGATGACGTACCTGCCCGAGCACGGGGCGTGGGTGCGCAAGCAGGTGGTGACCGACGGCCGGTACCCCTACAAGTTCGTGGTCGACGGCGCGTGGATCACCGACCCCGGGAACCCGGTGGTCGAGGACGACGGGTACGGCGGCCAGAACTCGGTGTTGGTGCAGGCGTGCGCCGACGCGGCCCCGTCCGAGCTCGGGTTCCACCCCTCCGACGGGTTCCCGATCGAGTCACCCCCGACCGGCTTCCCGTTCGACGTGGCCGCCGAGACCGGCCTGGTCACCACGGTCCACGCTTCGTTGTACGGCGAGGCTGCAGCGTCGATCGCGGCGGCGGCCACGACCGACCTCGCGGGGCTGCTCGGCTGCACGTCCCCGATCGAGGCGTGCCTCGAGCCGTGGGTTCGGGCGTTCGGTCGCCGGGTGTTCCGCCGCACGCTGTCCGACGACGAGGTCGACCGGTACCTCGCGCTCGCGGCGAGCCAGCCCGCGCTCGCCGACGGCGTGTCGGTCGCGGTGGCGGCGTTCCTCCAGTCCCCGCTGTTCCTGTACCGGTCGGAGGTCGGCGCGCCCGCCCCCGACGGGTTCACCCTGGAGGGGTGGGAGATCGCGGGCGCGATGGCGTACCTCGCGTGGGGCGCGCCGCCCGACGACGCCCTGCTGTCGATGGGCGAGTCGGGGGCGCTGGCCGACCCCGAGGCGCGCGCCGCCGAGATGGAGCGGATGTTGCTCGACCCGCGGGCGCGCCAGACCGTCGAGGCGTTCGCGGTGCAGTGGCTCGACGTGGCGGGGGCTCCGAACCTGATCCGGGTCGACCCGGCGTTCACCCCGGCGCTCGGCGAGGGGATGGTCCGGTCGGCCGCCCACCTCGTCGCCGACACCACGTTCGACGGTCCGGGCACGTTCGACGCGCTGCTCACCTCCTCCACCGCGTGGGCGGACGCCGACCTGGCCGCGGTGCTCGGCGCAGCCCCCCCGGCCGGCGCCGAGGGCCTGGTGGAGCTCCCTCCCGAGCGCCGCGGGATCCTCGGCCAGGCGGGCGTGCTCGCGGCCAACGCCCACTCGGACCAGACCTCGCCGATCCGGCGCGCGTTGTTCGTGCGGGAGCGGCTGCTGTGCGAGACCTTGCCGATCCCGCCGCCCGGGGTCGGGATCGTGCCGTCGGTGTCGATCGACGACACGACCCGCGACCGGTTCGAGCAGCACACGGCCGATCCGTTCTGCGCCTCGTGCCACGTGCGGATCGACCCGGTCGGGTTCGGGATGGAGTCGTTCGACGCGATCGGGCGGTACCGGACCGAGGAGAACGGCCTGCCGATCGACACCTCCGGCTGGGTCGCCGACCTCGACGGAGCCGATGTCCCGTTCGAAGGCGCGCTCGAGCTCGGGCAGGTGCTGGCCGCCTCCGACGCGCCTCGGCGGTGCTACGCCACCCAGTGGTGGCGGTTCGCGGCCGGGCGGCTCGAGACCCCGGCGCAGGCGTGCGCGCTCGACGCCCTCCACCGCGCGTTCGACGCGTCGGGCGGCGACCTGCGCGAGCTGATGGTCGACCTGGTCCGCCAACCCGACTTCGTCCGGAGGAGCCCATGAACCGTCGACCCGGCCCGACCCGGCGCCGCCTGCTCCAGTCGTTCGGCGGGGCCGCCGTCGCGGGCCCGCTGGCGACGTTCCTCCCGCGCACGGCGCACGCCGGCTCGGGCGTGGCCGAGCGGGTGATCTTCTTCTACTTCCCCGACGGCGTGCCCGGCCCCAGCCAGAACGGCGAGGCGTCGGCGTGGCACGCCAGCGGCTCCGAGTTCTCGTTCTCGCTCGGCTCGGCGATGTCGCCGCTCGGCGCGTACCAGCAGGACTGCGTGTTCTTCAGCGGGTTGTCGAGCGGCCCCACCGACAGCGGCTCGCACCCCGGCGGGGCGCAGAAGCTGCTCACCGCGACCGATCACGGCGGCGGCGAGTCGATCGACCAGTACCTCGCGCGAACGGTGGGCGCGTCGAACCCGTGGCACCACCTGTACCTGGGCGCGCAGGCCACCGCCGACGGCGCGACGGGCGACAAGCACATCTCCTACCCCACGGGCGGTGTGTCGATCCCCCCGGAGGACGATCCGCGGGCGGCGTTCTCCCGCCTGTTCGGCGCGGCGCCGCTCCCTCCGGCGCCTGGGACCTCACCCGAGAAGAGCGTGCTCGACACCGCAGTGGCCGACCTGCTCGCGCTGCAGTCGCGGCTCGGCGCCACCGAGCGCACCAAGCTCGACCTCCACCTCCAGTCGCTGCGCGAGCTCGAGCAGCGCCTCGGCGGGATCAGCGGCGGCGGGGACACCGACCCTGTGTTGGACGAGGCCCAGTGCAGCTCACCCACCCTGGACACCGGCGGCGTGACCGACAGCACGTTGTTCACGCCGGAGGTCTACCCGGACTTGGTGCGGGCGCAGATCGACCTGATGGTGCTCGCGATGGCGTGCGGGATCACCCGCGTGGGCACGTTGCAGTGCTCGTACCACACGAGCGAGCTGCTGATGAGCCGGTTCCCGGGCACCGCGATGTACGACCCGTCGTTCGACATGCGCAGCCACCAGGCGTCCCACTACGGCGCGTCCCACAGCGGCCAGCTGTACGACGCGTTCCACCTGCAGGTCCAGTGGTGGACCGAGCAGTTCGCCTACCTGCTCGAGCGGCTGCGCACCACGCCGGAGGGCGACGGCACGATGCTCGACCACACGATCGCGGTGCTGTGCACCGAGGTGTGTGACGGCAACACCCACGCCCACGACGACCTGCCGTTCGTGCTCGCCGGCCGGGCTGGCGGGCGGATCTCCACCGGCCGCCGCCTCGACGTGGGGTACCGCCGCCACGGCGACCTGTGGATCTCGGTCGCGGAGGCGATGGGCCAGCCGACCTCGTGGTTCGGCGACGCCAGCTCCGGACCGATCCCGGGGCTGCTCAGCTGAACAGGCCGAGCTGCTTCGACGGCCGGCGGAACGGTGACGGAGACGGCGGCGACCACATCGCCCCGTAGCCGAGGCGGGCGGTCCACAGGCGGAACAGCCCGTCGGTCACCGCCCACCCGGGCTCACTCGCCGGGCCTACGAACCGGTGGACGAACCGCCCGTCGGTCCCGCCTCGATCGATCCGGTTCAACACCGCCTCCGCCCGCCCGGGGAGCGCCTCGCGCAGCCGGGTCGAGAACACGGCCTCGACCGAGCCGGGCAGCCGGATCCACCCCCGCCACGCCCACTGCGCGCCGGCCGCGCGGGCAGCCTCGAGGGTGGCCGGGATCATCGACTCGGACAGCCCCGGGATCACCGGGCCGAGGGACACCCCGACCGGGATGCCCGCCGCCGACAGCGCCGCCATCGCCTCGAGCCGCGCCTCGGGCGCGGGCGCGCCGGGCTCGAGCGCCTTCTGCACCGACCGCTCCCCGAGCGGGATCGAGATCGTGACCGCGACCGCCCGGTGCAGCGCGAGCTCGCGCAGCAGGTCGAGGTCGCGGACCACCAGCGGCGACCGGGTGACGACCGACACCGGGTTGAGGTGCTCGACGCACACCTCGAGGCACCCGCGGGTGATCCGGTACCGCCGCTCGAGCGGCTGGTAGCAGTCTGTCGCCCCCGAGAACGCGACGTGCTCCCCCGCCCAACCGCGCGCGGAGAACGCCTCGCGCAGCAGCTCGGCCGCCCGGAGCTTGACCACGATCTTCCGCTCGAAGTCCGAGCCGGCGCCCCACCCGAGGAACTCGTGGTACACGCGGGCGTAGCAGTACGCGCACGCGTGGGTGCAGCCGCGGTACGGGTTCACCGACCAGTCGAACCCGAGGTCGGGGCTGTCGTTGTGCGACAGGATCTTCCCGCCGCCGTCGTCCTCGGTGATCTGCAGCTCGGCCGCGGGCGGACCTTCGTCCCACTCGACGTGGATCGGGTCGAACCGGTTCGGCGGGTTCCATTCACTGTACATGTGTTCAGGTATCCGCGAAGACCGGCGCCGTCCACCGCGATGGGGGAGTTCCTGCACCGGCGCTGCACCCGGCGGAGTGAGGCTGGGACATGTTCGTCGCGCACCTCCCCGC
>JBEBJC010000472.1:0-6459 GCA_040080105.1 Myxococcota bacterium | reverse complement strand
GAGCGGCACCCAGGATCTGATCGTGACGATCCTCTCGCCCAACCAGCGCTACGAGGTCGCGAACTACAAGAACGTCACGATCCCGACCAACCTCGACGTGAAGGACGCGGTGCGCGACAAGTTCGGCGAGTTCTACGCCGCGCTGTTCGACCGCACCGTCGAGAAGAACCCGGGCGCGGTGGTGACCGAGTACGCGTGGAGCGCCGGGTCGTGCGATCCGTGCCCGGGGCCGACCCTGCAAGGCTCGGACTTCGCCACGCTGGGCGCCGACGGCGACTACTGGTCCGGGGTGGTCCAGCGGCTCGTCGACGCGCCTCCCGCCGCAGGGGTGAGCCCGCTCGCCGTCACCGTCACCGAAGGCAAGGCCGGGCCGACGGGCGGCAAGGTCACGTTCGGCGCCCCCCTGCCCGAGGGCGTGCCGTTCGCTGTCCTCACGATCGACGGCGCGGTCGCCGGCGTCGCGCTGCCCGACGGCACGGTCGCGTCGCTCGAGCCGCAGCCCGACCTGGTGCCGCTGTGGGTCTCCGGCCCGATGGCCGGCTCGCTCGGGCCGGTGCGCGCCGTGGCGAACCCGACGCAGGACCAGCCCGGGGCGGTCGCCGTTACCGAGTCGGTGCTCCCCGACTGGCTCGTGCGGGCGCTGCCGAACACCGCGATCCCGCTCGGGCTCGACCTTCAGGGCGGCATCGACCTCACGCTGCAGGTCGAGGTCGACGAGGCCGTGCTCGGCCAGGTCAGCCGAGACCTCGCGAGCCTGAAGGCCGCGGGTGAGCAGGACGGCGTGAAGATCGACGAGATCCGCCGGCTCCACAGCCAGCCGGTGCTCGAGATCACCACCGCCGCCACGCTGTCGCAGCTGCAGGACTTCATGCGGAAGCGGGCGGCCGACTACGTGTACCACGACTCCGAGGGCACCACCCATCGGTTCGAGATGACCGAAGTGCGGCAGGAGAACGTTCGGACCCAGGCGGTCGAGCAGGTGCTCGAGACTCTGCGCAAGCGAATCGACGGCACCGGCGTGAAGGACCCGTCGATCGTGAAGAAGTCGGGCGGCCGGATCAACATCCAGCTCCCCGGGATGGAGGACGTGCAGACCGCCGTCGCCACGATCGGGACCCAGGCGGTGCTCGAATTCCGGATGCGCGACCACGACTTCGACCCCGCCCTGCTGCAGCAGTTCCTCGACAAGGCGAAGGCCGCGCTGCCCCCGGACCAGTTCCTCGACGACGAGCTGTTGAACAACTGGTTGTGGGACAACAAGCTCGTCACCACCGATCGCATCGTGATGTGGGAGTACGACGACAAGGACAAGGCCAAAGAGAAGGCCGAGCGCGGAGAAGGCACCGCGTGCGGCGACAACGTGGGCGCCCCGTGCGCCATGGCGCTCAAGTCCCAGGTCGTGCTCTCCGGCAACGACATCAACGACGCCGGCATCGGGTGGGACCAGAACCAGCAGGCATACGTCTCGCTCGAGTTCAAGCCGCGCGGCGGCCAGGTGTTCTGCGACGTGACCGGCGAGGCGGTGGGCAAGCAGTTCGCCATCATCCTCGACCAGCGGATCATGTCCGCGCCGAACATCCGCGAGCAGATCTGCGGCGGTCGCGCCCAGATCGAGATGAGCTCGGCCGACGACCCGGTGAACGACGCGAAGACCCTGGCGAACGTGTTGCGCACGGGCGCGCTCGACGCCCCGGTGGTGATCGCGTCGAAGAGCCAGGTGGGCGCGACGCTCGGGGCCGACGCGATCCGCGAGGGCACCATCGCCGCCCTGGTGGGCTCGGTGCTGGTCTACGTGTTCATGGTCCTGTGGTACCGCACCTCCGGCGTGATCGCCGACATCGCGCTCACCTGCAACGTGCTGATGGTGCTCGCCTGCCTCGGGATGTTCGGCGCCACCCTCACGCTCCCTGGGATCGCCGGCATCGCGCTCACCGTCGGCATGGCGGTCGACTCGAACATCATCGTGTACGAGCGGATCCGAGAGGAGCTGCGGCTCGGCGTCCACCCGCGCAAGGCGGTCGACGTGGGGTTCGAGAAGGCCCTCGTCGCGATCCTCGACGCGAACATCACCACCGCGATCGCCGGCATCGTCCTGTACTCGTACGGGTCGGGACCGGTGAAGGGGTTCGCGGTCACCCTGCTGATCGGGATCGTCACCACGCTGATCACCGCGGTGTTCGTCACCCGCACGATCATGGAGCTGATGACCCGCAGCTCCGCCACCCGGCTCCGGATCTGAGGCCCGCATGTTCGACTTCATCGAGAGACTCAAGAGCTGGGCCGACGCCCTCGACATCGACTTCTGCCGGTGGCGGTACTACGCGATGGGCGTCTCGGGGGCGCTCGTCGTCGCCTCGGTGGTGCTGTTCGTGGTGGTCGGGCCGAACTACACGACCGACTTCACGGGTGGCACCGAGATCCACCTGAAGTTCGACCAGCCGATGCCGATCGGCGACCTCCGCTCGGGGCTCACCAAGCTCGGGCTCCCCGACGACTCGGTGCAGGCGGTCAACGGCTCGGACTCGGGCGAGTTCGCGATCCGGATCGGCGACCCGCGGTTCGGGTTGGACGGGCTCGACGCCGAGGTCCGCTCCGCGCTCACCAAGTTGTACGGCGAAGGCTGGATCACGAACATGGTCGGGATGGCCGAGGTCTCCGCCCGGTTCGTGGTCGACTACAAGGGCGAGTACAAGGACTACGCCCAGATTGGCCGGGAGATCCGGCCGTTCTTCCCGAACGCCACCACCGCGCCGGGCAAGGAAGAGAACCAGGTCGCGATCGACATCCCCGGGCTCGACGATCGGATCCAGCAGAAGATCGCGACCGAGTTCGCCGGCCACTCGTTCAAGGTCCTGGCGGTCGACTCCGTCGGCCCGCGGGTCGGGGCCGAGCTGCGGCAGCAGGCGTTCCTGGCGCTCGCGGCCACCATGGGGCTGATCCTGGTGTACGTCGCGTTCCGGTTCGACATGGAGTTCGCGCCGGGCGCGGTCATCGCGATCGCCCACGACGTGATCCTCACCGTGGGCGTGTTCACGGTGTTCCAGCTCGACTTCTCGATCCAGACGATCGGCGCGCTGCTGACCATCCTCGGGTACTCCATCAACGACACGATCGTGATCTACGACCGGATCCGGGAGAACCGCGATCGGTACCGGCGGACCGACATCCTCACCCTGATCAACAAGTCGGTGAGCGAGACCCTCGCCCGCACCCTGACCACGAACTTCACGGTGTTCCTCGCGATCGCGGCGTTCGTGATCTGGGGCGGGCCGGTGTTGCGCGACTTCGCGATCGCGATGTTGTGCGGCCAGATCTTCGGCACCTACTCGACGATCTACATCGCGAGCCCGCTGATCATCATCTTCCAGGACCTCAAGCCGTACTTCTCGAAGCTGCTCGCGGTGAGCGACCTCGAGACGGACGAGCCCACCGCTCCGATGGGCCCGGAGGGCGACGACAGCGCGCCCACCCTCACCGAGTCCGAGAAGCGCCGCCGGTCCCGCGCCGACGCCGCGCGCGAGCAGATCGGGTAGCATCGCGGTGCCCGCGGACGAACGCGGGCCCGCGCCGCCGTCCTGAGGAATGGTCCCCGGCCGATCCCCCTCTCCCCTGCATGGGGGATGTGGGGGAATTGTTGGTCCTCGGACTCCGTCCTGCGGAGTTGTTGGTCCTCGGACCCCGTCCTGCGGAATTTGTTGGAGGGTCGTACATGCTCGGATGGATCGCGGCCGCCGCGTGGGCGGGCGGCGTGTACATCAACGGGACCTACGTAGACGCGCGCTCGGTCGCCGGGGTCCGCCTCGAAGACGCCACGGTCACGTTCGACGACCAGGGCAACGTGCGGATCGACGCGCCGGGCTACCGGGTCCAACCCCAGGGCGCGCCCGCGCCGGCACCGCCGCCGCCGCCGCGCCCCGTGGTCGCCTACGGGCACTGGTGGTTGGTGACGGAAGATCGCGGCTCGGCCGGGCATACCGCAGAGGTGTGGATCAACGGCCAGCTCGCGCAGACCGTGCGCTCGGGGGACGGTGAGCAGCGCCTGTACGAGCTGTCGCGGTTCCTCAAGCTCGGGCCGAACACGATCCTGGTCCGCTCGTATTCGGACAACCCGTCGGGCGGTTCGCTGACCCTGTACCTGGGCGCTGGCGGCTCGGAGAAGGGGTACTTCGACATGGCTACCCCGCCGGTCGAGTTCGGCCTGTCCGCGTCGCGCTCGGGAACGGTCGAGCGCGAGTACACTCTGAGCGTCGACCGCTGACCTCCCCTGCCCCACCCGGAGCATCCTTGGCCGAACACCCCTCGCTCGCCACGCCGACCCCGTCCGCGTCCCCGATCGACGGTCGAAACATCGACCAGCAAGAGCGCCGCACCTACATCGTCGACACCAACGTGTTGTTGTACGACCCGCACGCGGTGTTCGTGTTCGACGAGCACGACATCGTGATCCCGATGACCGTGATCGAGGAGATCGACCGGTTCAAGAAGGACCTGAACGAGACCGGCCGCAACGCGCGGATGGTGTCGCGGTACCTCGACGAGCTGCGCGCGCGCGGCTCGCTGCACAACGGCGTCCCGCTCGACGGCGGCGGCCGGCTCCGGGTCGACTACGTCACCCACGGCCCGGACCTGCCGATCACCTGGGGACCCGAGTCGAACGACAACCGGATCCTCCGCCAGGTGCTGCGGCTGCGGGAGGAGCTGCCGGGCTTCGTCGCGCTGGTGACCCGCGACACCAACATGCGGCTGAAGTGCGACGCGCTCGGCGTGCCGGCCGAGGACTACCAGAACGCGCGGATCCAGGTCGACGAGCAGTACACCGGGGTGGCCGACCTCGTGTGCCCAGCGGAGGTGATCGACGAGATCCACGCGACGGGCTCCGCCCCGCTCGACGCGGTCGGCGACGCCCTGATCTACCCCCAGCAGGTGTTGCTGCTCGCGGCGGAGAACCTGCCGAGCAAGACCGCGATGGCCCGCGTCGACCTCAAGCGCAAGCGCTTGAAGAAGGTCGGCCGCCACAAGGAAGGGGTGTGGGGGATCTTCGCGCGGAACAAGGAGCAGCTGTTCGCGCTCGACCTGCTGCTGGACGACGACGTACACCTGGTCACGCTGAACGGGTCGGCAGGCACCGGCAAGACCCTGCTCGCGATCGCGGCCGGTCTGCGCAAGGTCGCGGACGAGACGGTGTACCGCAAGATGCTCGTCAGCCGCCCGATCTTCCCGCTCGGCCGGGACATCGGATTCTTGCCCGGCGACGTGAACGAGAAGCTGAACCCCTGGATGAAGCCCATCTACGACAACCTCGAGCTGTTGTTGTCGACCCGGGTGGACACCGGGCACAAGGTGCCCGAGCCCGAGTATCAGTACCTGATCGACCAGAAGATCATCGAGGTGGAGCCGCTGACGTACATCCGCGGCCGCTCGATCCCGAAGCAGTTCCTGATCGTCGACGAGGCGCAGAACCTCACGCCACACGAGATCAAGACCGTGCTCACCCGCGCGGGTGAGGGCACGAAGGTGGTCCTGACCGGCGACCCGTACCAGATCGACAACCCGTACGTGGACGCGCTGTCGAACGGGCTCACGTACACGATCGAGCGGTTCAAGGGCAGCGACATCGCGGGTCACGTCACCCTGAAGAAGGGCGAGCGGAGCCCGTTGGCCGAGCTCGCGGCGCAGCTGCTGTAATGGACCGGCTCGAAGGGCGGAACCCGGTGCTCGAGTGTCTGCAGCGCGGGCAGCGCAAGGTTCACCGGGTGTGGATCGACCAGGGAGCGAAGCCCGACGATCGGGTCTCCCGGATCCGCGAGCTGGCGGAGGCCGCCGGCGCGAAGCTGCACGTGGTCGAGCGGCAGAAGCTCGATCGGATGGCCGAAGGGCGAGTGCACAACGGCGTGATCGCCGAGGTCGACCCCGTCCCCACCTGGTCGACGGCTGCCCTGCTCGACGTGGTGTACGGTCGGGGGGAAGCCCCGTTCGTGATCCTCGCCGACGGGCTGCAGTACGAGCACAACCTCGGCGCGGTGTTGCGCACGGCGCTCGGGTTCGGTGCGTCGGGGGTGGTGTTGCCCACCCGCCGCGGGGCCGACCCGGTGTCGCCGGTGGTGCAGCGGGTCGCGATGGGCGCGGTCGAGGTGGTCCCAATCGTGCGGGAGAGCCTGTTCGTGGCCCTGTCCGAACTCAAGCGCGCCGCGGTGCCGATCATCGGCGCCGACGCAGACGGCGAGCCGCTCGGGACGGTAGATCTCCGCGGCGCGGTGGCGATCGTGCTCGGGGAGGAAGGCAGCGGGCTATCGCCGAAGCTGCGCGAGAAGTGCGACCGGATCGTGTCGATCCCGCTGATGGGCGAGCTCGAGTCGCTCAACGTCAGCGTGGCTGCCGCGATCCTGATGTACGAGAAGCGCCGCCAGGACGCCGCCGGCGGGTGACGATCGCGAGCGCGACCACCGCGGCGGCGGCGCC
>JBEBJC010000471.1:0-6461 GCA_040080105.1 Myxococcota bacterium | reverse complement strand
GTCACGCCCGACACGCCGCTCGTGCCGTTGAACCCGTACCAGAACACCCCGCGGGTGCCGCCGAGGTACCCGTCGTTCCCGGTGCCGCCGGCGCCCGCCGCGCCGTTGGTCACGAGGCCGGCCGCCCCTGCGATGCCGGGCTTACAGGTGGCGCCGCCGAGCGCGCCCTCCCCGGCGGAGCCGTTGGCGCGCGCGCCGTCGACCCCGGCGAGGCCGGACTTCGGGGTGCAGTCCCCACCGAACACGCCGCAGGTGCCGCCCGAACACGAGGTGTCCGAGCTGCCCGAGGCGCCGCCCGCGCCGCCGCTGGTGGTGCCACACACCGTGTTCACCCCGCCCGCGCCGCCGCTGCGGCGCCCGGAGTCACACACCTCGAGCGAGCCGCCGCCGGTTCCGGCGAACCCGGCTTGGGTCACGATCTGGCTCGCGTCGGCTCCGGTGGTGCCCACGACCCCGGACGAGGCGTTGCCCTGGTTCACCGCCACCCGCTCGATCACCAGCGTGCTCGACTCGGCGTGGATCGCGTACGAGCTACGCCCCGAGCCGTTGATCGTGCCCACCGCGTTCGGCCCGTCGACCTGCAGGTCGTGCATCCCCGCGTGCACCGAGCGGGCGCGCACGGTGATGTACTCGGAGTCGATCGCCACGAACCCGCCCTGCAGCACCACCGTGTGGCCGGCCTCGGTGTTGAGCGCGCGCGACCAGGTCGCGTCGTACCCGCCCCACAGGTCGAGCCCGTCCTGCAGCTCGACCCCGCCGGTGTAGGTGCCGGCCCGCACGTACACGTCGGGCAGGCCGAGCGCCACCGCGATGTCCTGCCCGTGGGCGAGGGTGCGGCACGGCTGGGTGAAGCTGCACACCAGGTTCGCGATGTCCGACCCGGCGGTCGACACGAACGCGGCGGTGGCCTTGTCGCCGTCGATCCCGTCGCAGTTCGAGTCGACGAACGCCTCGTCGGGCAGGTCCACCGCGCCCGGGAACGTGGTCTCCTCGAGGTCGTCGCAGTCCCCGTCACAGGTCGAGAACGTGTCGGTGTCGAGGTCGTCCTGGTTCAGCGCGGCGCTCGTGTCGTCGCAGTCGAGGTCGTTCGGCACCCGGCCGACCGGCACCCCGTCACAGGTCGACACCACCGCGTCCGCCGGGTCGCCCCACCCGTCCACGTCGGCGTCGGCCCACGAGTCCACGAACGGGAGCCCGTCGTCGACGAACGTGTCGCAGTCGTTGTCGGCGTCGTCACACAGCTCGGAGTTGCCGGGGAAGTTCGCCGGATCGGCGTCGTCGCAGTCGGCGCACACGCTGACCCCGTCGAGGTCGGCGTCGGGCTCGTCCTGGCTCGCGGCCGAGCAGTCGTCGTCGAGCCCGTTGCAGGTGAGCTCCGGCTCGCCCGGGTTCACCGCGGCCCGCGTGTCGTCGCAGTCGGTGTGGTCGGTCACGTGCCCGAGCGGCGGACCGGTGCACACCGGGACCGCGGCGGCCCCGGCGTCGCCGAACCCGTCGCCGTCGTCGTCGGGGTAGTAGTCGACGAACACCTGGTTCTCGTCGGGCGCCCCGCTGCAGTTGTTGTCCCGCCCGTCGCAGTACTCGACGTTGCCGGGGAAGTTCGCGAGGTCGGCGTCGTCACAGTCGTCGGACCGATCCGACTCGTTCGGGCCGTCACAGGTGAGGGTGGTGCCGTCGACCGAGGTGTTCACCCCGACCCCGTCTCCGTCGGCGTCGAGCCAGCAGTTGTCCGAGCCGTCGCAGTCCTGGTCGATGCCGTCGGCGGTCAGCTCGGTGCCGTTGGGGTTCACCGCGCCGTTCGCGTCGTTGCAGTCGGTGTTGTCGGTCAGCCACCCGAGCGCCGGTGCGCCGTCGCAGGTCGGGGTGCCCGGGACCTGGCTCGACCCGAAGCCGTCGTGGTCCCCGTCCGGGTAGTAGTCGGTGAACGTCAGGCCGTTGTCGGCCGCGCCGTTGCAGTCGTTGTCGGCGCCGTCACACACCTCCGGGTTGGTCGGGAAGTTGTCCGGCGCAGCGTCGTCGCAGTCGAGGTGGTTCGACACGTAGTCCTGGGGCGGCCCGTCGCACGTGGGGGTCGGGGCGACATCGCGACCGAACCCGTCGCCGTCGAAGTCGGGCCAGAAGTCGAGGAACGTGAGCCCGTCGTCGGCCGCGAAGTCGCAGTCGTTGTCGGCGCCGTCACACACCTCGCCGCCGCCCGGCCGGTTGTCCGGGTTCGCGTCGTCGCAGTCCACGCACATCGACGACCCGTCGCCGTCGCCGTCGGGCTGGTCGAGGGTCGCGGCGGAGCAGTCGTTGTCCACCCCGTCGCAGGTGGCCTCGGCCACCCCCGGGTTCACCGCGCTGTCCACGTCGTTGCAGTCGCCGGCCACCGCGACGCGCCCGGGGGGCGGACCGCTGCAGCTCGGCACCGGCGGCAACGCGGAGGTGCCGTAGCCGTCGCCGTCGTTGTCGAGGTAGTACTGGACGAACATGAGCCCGTCGTCCTCGTCGCCGTCGCAGTCGTTGTCGGCGCCGTCACACACCTCGGAGTTCCCGGGGAAGTTCTCGGCGTCCCCGTCGTCGCAGTCGGAGCACACCGGGATGCCGTCGCCGTCGTCGTCGGGCGTGTCGTCGGTCTGGGTCAGGCAGTCGTTGTCGAGCCCGTCGCAGATCGCCTCGGCCTCACTCGGGTTCACGAACGCGTTCGAGTCGTTGCAGTCGTCGCCGTTCGCGACCCGCGGCAGCCCGAGCGGGGGGCCGTCGCAGGTGGTGGTCGGCACCGCGAGCGTGTTGCCGTACCCGTCGCCGTCCACGTCGGGCCACCACGAGACGAACAGCAGCCCCTCGTCGATGTCGTCGTCGCAGTCGTTGTCGAGGTCGTCGCAGACCTCGGGGTTGCCGGGGAAGTTCACCGGGTCGGAGTCGTCGCAGTCGTCGTTCGAGAACGTGTAGCCGGGCGGCGGCGGCTTGCAGTCGTTCAGCGACGGGCCGGCGGGGTCGCCGTGGTTGTCGCCGTCGCCGTCGGGCCAGTAGTCGACGAACGTGATCCCGTCGTCGACGACGGTGTTGCAGTTGTTGTCGGCGCTGTCGCACAGCTCGGGGCCGCCGGGCCAGTTCAGCGGGTCGGCGTCGTCGCAGTCGGTGCACATCGACGCGCCGTCGCCGTCCACGTCGGGCTGGTCGAGGGTGCCGGGGTCACAATCGTTGTCCACGGAGTCGCAGGTGAGCTCGGCCGCCGCGGGGCTCACCACCGCGCTCGCGTCGTCGCAGTCGAGGTTGTTCGGCACCGAGCCCGGGGGCGCGGCGCATGCGTACGCCTCGGCGCCCTGCGCGTCGCCGAACCCGTCGCCGTCGGCGTCGGGGTAGTACGACTGGAACACGACCCCGTCGTCGGGCACGCCGGAGCAGTCGTTGTCGGCGCCGTCACACGCCTCGACCCCGTCGGGGGCGTTGGCGGCGTCGGCGTCGTCGCAGTCGTCGCACACGGTGCTGCCGTCGCCGTCGCCGTCCGGCCCGTCGAGCGTACCGGGGTCGCAGTCGTTGTCGATCTGGTCACAGGTGAACTCGGGCTCACCGGGCGACACCGCGCCGTCGGAGTCGTCGCAGTCCGAGCGGTTGTCGGCGTGTTGGGCCGGGGCCCCGTCACACGACGGGACCGGCAGCGCC
Organism: Myxococcota bacterium; assembly: GCA_040080105.1. GTDB lineage: Bacteria > Myxococcota_A > UBA796 > UBA796 > JACKER01. Next base: position 2,816 of record JBEBJC010000471.1, on the reverse strand, counting down.
GCGTCCGAGCCGTACCCGTCCGAGTCGGCGTCGGGCCAATAGTCGCGGAACGGCAGCCCGTCGTCCTCGGCCTCGTCGCAGTCGTTGTCGAACCCGTCGCAGGTCTCGGCGTTGCCCGGGAAGTTGTTCGGGTCGTCGTCGTCGCAGTCGAGCCCGGACAGCGTGGTGCACAGCGGGTTCTCCGACCCGGTGCACTCGTCGGCGACGCACACGCAGTCGCCGTCGAGGTCCCACGCGTCGGTGAGCTCGTCGATCGCCCCGTCGCAGTCGTTGTCGACCCCGTCGAGGCCGTCGGCGTTGCCGGGGTACACGCTCGCGTCGTCGTCGTCGCAGTCGTCGGCCGGCAGCGGCCCCACGTAGGTCGCGGCGCACAGCTCGTCGACGTGGTTGTCGTGGTCGAGCTCCTTGTCGTCGACCACGCCGTTGCAGTCGTCGTCGACGCTGTTGCCGCACAGCTCGAGCGCGCCCGGGTGCACGCTCACGTCGTTGTCGTCACAGTCCTGCTGGTTCAGCGTGTAGCCGTCGCCGTCGTTGTCGGTGTCGAGCGGGTCGGTCACCTCGATCTCGATGTCGTTCGACGACGCGTTGCCGTCGAGGTCGGTGACCTCGAGCAGCACCCGCCACCCGCCGAGCCCGGTCGGGGTCCAGTCGGTCACGGTCACGCCGGTGCCGTCGGGCGTGCCCTCGAACAGGACGGTGGGCTCCTCCGAGCCGTCGGTGGGCTCGATCGTCCACACCACCAGCAGCAGGTCCGGGTCGTCCTGCGGGTCCTGCACCGCGCCCGAGAACGAGATGTCGCCGTCGCCGAAGTCGAACGTGTCTTCGTCTTGGGGGTCGATGATCTGCGCGGTGGGGAACTGGTCCTGCTGGTGCACCACCACGGTGATCGAGTCGGTGCCTTCCTCACCCTCGAGGTCGGTCGCCAGCAGCGTGACCGTGTGCGTGCCGACCGACAACGCGGTCGCGAACTGGACGAACCCGCTGTCCGGCACCACGTCGCCGTCGGTCAGCAGGCCGTCGAGGCTCGACGACAAGGCCCACGACTGGATGTCGTCGAGGCCGTTGCCGTCGGCGATCGAGCCGAGGAAGTCGATCGTCTCGAACTCGGCGTACTCACTCTCGTCCGCGGGCTCGCGCAGCGACACCCCCGGGGAGACGTTGGGGGCCTTGTCGACCACGATCTCGTTGGTACACGACCACGGCAGGGCGGCCAGGCTCAACGCCAGGGGAAGGGGGAACCGCACGCGTCACCTCGTCGGACAGTGTAGCCCCGAATGTCGAAAATTTGTTCCGGAACCGCGCGCTGTCGGGCGCCGCGGGCGAGGTGACGCGATCGACGCCCAGCGGGACTACAGTGTGCGGATGTGGATCTCGTGGCTGATCGCGTGTGGGGGGCCCGAGCCGGCGGACTCGGGCGCGCCCGAGGTGCGCCCGCCGAACGTGCTGGTGGTGCTGCTCGACGATGTGGGCAACGACAAGATCCCGGCGTACGGCGAGCACCCGAAGCCCGCGATCACCCCGAACATCGACGCGCTGGCGGCCGAGGGGGTGCTGTTCCGCAACACCTGGGCGGCGGCCACCTGCTCGCCGGCCCGGGGGGCGCTGCTCACCGGGCGGTACGGCCGGCGGTACGGGCTCGGGCAGGCCGACACCGCGTACACCGGCGACTACGAGGTCCCGCTCGACGAGTGGCTCGTGCCCGAGATGCTCGACGCGGCGCCGGACCGGTGGTCGACCAGCCTGGTCGGGAAGTGGCACCTCGCGACCTACCAGTCTCCGAGCGACGTGCGGCACCCCGGATTGCAGGGGTTCGACTGGTACCACGCGTCGTTCTCGAACCTGAACGAGGGCACCCCGGACGGCCCGAAGGAGACGTACTACGACTGGGAGCTCGACGACAACGGCGACATCGTGCAGATCTCCGACCGGTACGCGACCACGTACCAGATCGACGACGCGCTGGAGCGGATCACCGAGATGCCCGAGCCGTGGTTCCTGTACCTGTCGCTCAACGCGGCGCACACCCCGCTCGCGAACCCGCCCGAGTCGCTGCTGTCGGGCGACGCCACCCAGGCCGACGACTCGGACAAGGGCGTGCGGTACCACCAGACGCTCGAGGCGGCCGACACCGAGCTCGGGCGGCTGCTCGCGCAGGTCGACCTCGCCGACACCGTGGTGGTGCTGACCGCCGACAACGGCACCCCGTCGCACGGGATCTTGCCGCCGCTCGATCCGTCCCAGGGGAAGTTGTCGTTGTTCGAGGGCGGGGTCAACGTGCCGCTGATCGTCGCGGGTCCGCCGGTCGCGGTGCCCGGGTCGGAGTCGGGCGCGCTGGTGCACCTGGTGGACGTGTTCCCGACGATCGCCGAGCTCGCCGGGGTGGACCTCCGGTCGGCGACGCGCCCGGACGGGTCGCCGCTCGTGCTCGACGGGCGGTCGCTCCTGCCGATGCTCGCCGACCCCGCCGCCGCCGGTCGCGCGGTGGTGTACGCGGAGGACTTCGGCCCGAACGGCTCACGCACGCCCGACCACGACCAGCGCACGGTGCGCGACGCGCGGTTCAAGATGATCGTGTCGCCGCTGGTGGGGTCGGAGAGCCTGTTCGACCTGCAGGGGCGCACCGACGACGGACCGGAGCTGCTCGCGGCCGGGGGGCTGTCGCCGGAGGCGCAGGCGGCGTACACCGAGCTCCGCGCGGCGCTCGACACGTTCGAGCGCGAGCTGGTGAGCGACTACTAAGTGAGAGCCGTGCGCGAACCCCCCAGGCCCCTCACCCCAGCCCTCTCCCCCGAGGGGAGAGGGGGATCGGTGAGAGC
>JBEBJC010000470.1:0-6467 GCA_040080105.1 Myxococcota bacterium | reverse complement strand
CCCCCAGGGCCGATCGGGATCATCGTGGGCAAGGAGATGATGTTCCTGTCGATCGAGGTGAACTGCCCAGGCGGGTACCGCTCCCGCGGCGACTTCCGCAAGGACACCAAGACCACCAAGCGGGCCAACGTGGCGAACGTGCCCGGCGGGGAGCGGTGCACCGTCACGTTCCAGGGATCCGAACCCGCGAAGGTGTGGGCGACCGCGAACAGTACGCTCACCTGCACCTTCAGCCCGGTCGTGTGTCATCCGGTCAACTAAGCGAGTTCCGCAGGCCCCTCACCCCAACCCTCTCCCCAGAGGGGAGAGGGGGCCGGTTAGAGCCGGGGTGAAGCACGTTTTCCTCCTCTCCCGGAGAGGGCCGGGGTGAGGGGGAATCCCGCAGGACGGAGTCCGAGGACCGACAATTCCGCAGGACGGAGTCCGAGGACCGGGTGATCGCCCGTGGTGCGTCGTGCGCCACGGGCCTTCTACCTACTCCGACCGCTTGGTGCGGACGTCTTCCGCGAGCACGCCCGACTGCATCACGACCTGCCGCGGAGTCAAGCCCGTGTCGTGGTAGAACACGAACTCGACCTTCCGCTCGTTCACCGTGGTCGCGGTGGCCAGGCGCTCGCCGATGCCGTGCGCGCTGATCCGGTTCGCGGCCACGCCCGCCTTGGTGCGGACGAGCTCGGCCACCGCCTCGGCGCGCTGCTGCGACAGCACCTTGTTCGTCTCGTCGTCGCCGCTCGCGTCGGACAGGCCGACCACGATCAGGTCCCAGTTGGTCGACTTCAGGATCTCGACCGCCTCGTCGACCACCGGCATCTCGGTGCCCACGACCGTGTTGCTCCCGGTCTCGAAGTGGACCGGGGCGAGGATCGGCGCCTTGGCGGCGGGCGCCTCCTTCGCCGGCTCCGGCTCGGGCGCGGGGGTCTCGGGGGGCGCCTTCTTACACCCGGCGATCAGGGCGAGCGCGACAGCAGACACGAGCAGCTTGGTCATTGGGTTCCTCCGTCCGTCGGACACGCGGCCCGCTTATCGCAGTCCCGGGTCAGCCGTCGGCCGGTCCGAGCTCCACCCGCACCTCGTGCGCGCCGTACGCGCGCGGCACCAGCGAGATCACCGTGTGCAGCGGCACGTGGAGGTGCGGACACCGCTCGGGCGCCTGGTCGGCGAAGTACCCGTACAGGCACCGCACGATCGCCTGGTGTGCGACCACCACCACCGGTTCGCGTTGGCGCTCGATCTCGATGATCACCGGGTCGAGCCGCGCGATCAGGTCTTCGTACGACTCGCCCCGCGGGTACCGGTACCGCAGCTTGTCGGCCGAGCGGGCCTCCGCCTCCTCCGGGCGGCGCTCGACGATCTCGTCGTAGGTCCAGCCGTCGAACGACCCCGCGTCGATCTCGTCGAGGTTCTTCACCGGCGTCGAGCCCCACGGGAGCGCGCTCGCGGTGTCGATGGTCCGGCGGAGGGTGCTGGTCCACACCTGCGGTGGCCGACCGACCACCGGCGGGAGCCAGGACGCAAGCCGCTCGGCGAACGCTCGCCCGCGGGCGGTGAGGGGAGAATCCCCGCCGATCCGCTGCAGCACGTTGTACTCGGACTGGCCGTGGCGGGTCAGGAACACCGGGCGCGGCGTGATGTGCAGGTTGGACAAGAAGAACACGATCCGCGACGGCAGGTACCCGCCGATCCGGTTGACCACGACCCGCTGCCCCACGTCGACCAGCTTCACCCAGCTGCGGTCGTCTTCGTCGACCGGCTCGTATCCGCGCTCGTAGTGCGCGATCCGGGCCCGGAAGTCCTGTGCGGCGGAGTCCGCGTCCATCGCGGCGTAGTCCGGCATCGACAGCTTCGTCTCGCGGATGTTCGCCTCGATCAGCGCGGCGTCGGTGCACACCGACTCGACGAAGATCGGCTCGATGCCGTGCCGGACGAGCTCGTCCCGCACCAGCTCGCGGCGGGAGCGGGTGGCGTTGGTGGCGTCGTAGATCGCGACCCGCCCCGGGCCCTCCCCGAGCCAGCCGAGCATGTCGGACATCGCGGCGAGGGCGAGCGCGCGGCGGGCGGACACCCCGTCGGTGTTGTCGGGGTCGAAGAACGACGCTGGCTGAGTCGACCCGAGACGATCGCGCCGGTAGTTGCCGACGTTGAACACCCGCGCCGGCCGCCCGTGCCAGTTGAGGTACCGCGCCAGCTTGCGTGCGAGGAACGTCTTGCCGCGTGCCGGCAGGCCGACCATCACCAGGACCAGGGGATCGTTGCTCGCGAGGGTGCGCACCTCCGGAGTCTATGCGACTCGATCCCCCTTGCGGCGGTACCCGGCGCGAGAAGTAGGATGGGCGGGATGACCACCCGCCTCGACACCGAGATCCTCGACCAGGTCTTGTCCCGGTTGGACCGTGCCGAACGTCGAATTCCCGGCCGCCCTGCGAACGAACACGTGTACCCGGTGCACACGCTGCGGATCGCCGCCGATCGGTTCCGGCACGACAGCGTCCCGCGCGCCGGCGCCCGCGGTCTGCGCCTGCTGCAGACGTTCGCGCCCGACTCGGTGGTGTTGGCGCAGGCGCTCCGGCTGCCCGGCTACGAGGCGCTGCCGACCGATCCGGCGCGGGTCGACTCCCTGCTGTCCCGCCTCGAGTCGGGCGACGTGGTCCACCCGGCCGCGGTGCTCGCGCACGAGGTGTACACCCGGGTGCATCGGCAGCTCACGCGCCTGCCGGTGCAGGACGTGCGGGTCGACTTCCACACCGCGTTCGGCCCTCGGTCGGACGAGGAGGAGGACGCCGCGGCCGCTGCGGCGGCGACCGAGTTCGCGATCACCCTGCGCGAGGGCATGCCGTGCCCGCGGGTCGGGATCCGGATCAAGCCGCTCACCGGCTCGGAGGCGGCGCGCGCGCTGCGCACCCTCGATCTGTTCGTCTCCACCCTGCTCGACCGCGGCCCCGGGTTCCCGGAGACGTTGGTGGTGTCGGTGCCGCTGGTCGTGCACCCCGACCAGGTCGCGGCGATCGTGCTGGTGCTCGGGACCCTGGAGTCGCGGCTCGGGCTGGTCCGCGGCACGCTCAGGCTCGAGCTCGGGATCGACGATCCCTCCGGGTTGTTCGACGAGGGCGGCGGCGGGCAGCTGGCCGGGCTGATCTCGGCCGCGGGCGGCCGGTGCGCGTCGATCCGGCTCGATCCTGCCGCGATCGCCCGCTCGCTCGGGTCGCGCGACCTCACCAGCGTCGAGCCGGTGCGCGACCAGGCCCGCTTGTGGCTCGCCCCCACCGGGGTGCCCCTGTCGTACGGGGCGAGCCCCGATCTGCCACACGGCGGTCGACGGGACGGCGATCGGGCGGCCGCGGTGCACGCCGCGTGGCGAGCACACGCCGACGCCGTGTCGCGCAACCTCCGCCAGGGCTACACCTGGGGCTGGGACCACGACGCCGGGCAGATCCCGGCCCGGCTGGCCGCGGTCACGGTGTACTTCCGCCAGCTGCTGCCGACCCTGCGGACCGAGCTCGCGTACGCGCTCGAGGCGACGCGGTGGGACGATCCGCCGTACCGGTTCGCCCTCGGCCAGCGCCTGCTCGACGAGGTGCTGGTGGGCCTCGACGCGGGCGCGCTGTCGCCGGACGATCTGAGCGAGCTGGGGCTCGAGGTCGAGGTGCTGTCGACGCGATCGTTCCGGATCGCGATCGAGCGCAGGCGCGCCTGATCGCCGGCCGCGTTACCCGGTTCTGCGTTCCTTGGTGACCTTGATCTCAGATCGCTCGGCGGGCTGCCACCGAATTTTCGAAGCAGGGTCGAATGGAGTTCGAGTGACCGGCGTCCAACGGGCTCCCCAGCCCGGGTCGGCGTCGTCGGAGGGTCCATGTCGGTGGTGTTTCGCGTTCTGAGGGTGGTGTGGGTCGCGCTCGTCCTGTCGTCTCCGGCGTCGGCCAAGGACAAGGACAAAGACAAGGGGAAGGGCAAGGAGCAGATCGAGCTCACCGGGATCGAAGCGTTCGACGACGTGTTCGTGCGGGTGGGCGAGATCGACAAGCGCCTGAGCAAGGCCGACGGTGAGCTCAAGGACGCGAAGAACAACCTGAACTCCGCGCTCGGGCTGAACAAGGGCACCGCCCTGTCCGAGGGGTTGTCCGAGCTGAAGGCGCGGGCGGGGGACAAGCTGCAGCTGTCGGTGGAGCGCCAGTCGGCGCCGAAGCTCCAGGTGACCGACGCGGTCCCGACCAACGTGCAGAACGCGGTCGACGCGGTCAACCAGATGACCACCAACTTCTCGGTGTCGATCGACGAGATCACGGGCCTCGTGCCCGAGATCGAGAAGCTCGCGAAGCAGACCACCAAGATGCCGTCGAAGCTCAAGGACGAGTTCAAGAAGGACGGCGCCGGCTGGCTCGACCTCCTGTTCAAGCTGCCGAAGGTGTCGAAGGCGCTGACCAACGACGTGCAGATCACGGCGGCGCTCCCGGATCGGGCCACCGGCCTCACCACCCGGATGACCGACGTGATGGGCACCGTCACCTCGGAGTTCGGCGGCGGCGGTCGCGGCGGCGGCGGCGCGGGCCGGGAGCCCACGGGCGGCCGCGAGCCCACGGGCGGCCGGGAGCCGTCGCGGGAGCCGGCAGGCGGCGGCAACCCGCCCAAGGGTGGCAAGGGCGGCGGCAAGGGCGGCAAGGGCGGTAGGTAGGCGGTTCGCGGGGGGGCCAGCGGTCGGATAGCTGGTCGCCCATGTCGATCCCATCGTCGTTGCTCGCCGGCGTCGCGCTGGCCCAGTCCGCGGACCAGTCGTGGCGCACCCTCCGCACCGAGCACTTCCGCGTGCACTACCCAGAGGCGGCGGCGCCGTGGGCGGAGCACGCGGGCGCGCGCCTCGAGTCGTGGCACGCGCGGGTGGTGGCCGAGGTGGGGTGGACGCCGCCGAAGGTGATCGACGCGCTGGTGATCGACCCGTACTCCGACGCGAACGGGTTCGCGCTGCCGTTCTCCACCGGCCCGCGCACCGCGTGGTTCACCACCCCTCCCGACGCGGCGTCGAGCATCGCGAACAATCGGTCATGGGACGAGATCCTGATCGTGCACGAGGACGCCCACCTCGCGCACCTGCTCCGCGCGCCGCGCAACCCGGCCGAGAAGGTCGCGTACCAGCTGTTCGGGCTGGGCCCGGTGACCACCAAGTCGCCGCGGTGGGTGATCGAGGGGTACGCCACGGTGGTCGAAGGCCGGCTGACCGGGTCGGGGCGCCCGAACGGCGACGCCCGGGCGACCCTGCTGCGGAACCTGGCGGTTCGTGGCGAGCTGCCCACGTACGAGGCGCTCGACGCGAACGGGGACTGGGCAGGCGGCGGCTACGCGTACCTCGTGGGGTCGGCGTACCTCGAGTGGCTCGAGGCCCGCGCCGGCGCCGGCTCGCTGCGCGACCTGTGGGTGCGGCTGACCAGCAAGCAGCCGCGCACGTTCGCGGAGGCGTTCACCGGGGTGTTCGGCGACGCCCCCGACGTGTTGTACCGGAGGTTCTGCGCCGAGATCACCGCGAGCGCCGTCGCGACGGACCGGGCGGACCCGCCGGACACCGCGCCGTTCCAGCGCCTCGGGTGGACCGTGGCGGCCCTCGACGTGTCGCCCGCCGGCGATCGGGTGGCGGTGGCCCGGTTCCCGCGGAAGGGGCTGCCGAAGATCGAGGTGTACGCGGTCGCGGTCGACGCCGAGGTGGTGGCCGAGCAGGTGGAGGCGGCCGAGGAGCGGGCCGAGCGCGATCCGGAGGACATCGCCGATCGGGTCGTCGCCGAGCCACACGAGCGGGTGGCGTCCCGCACCAGCGCCGGGCGGGCCGCGCGCGACCTCAGGTGGTCGGCCGACGGCGCCGCGCTGCTGTACGCCGGGTGGACCCGCGACAGCAGCGGGCGGCTGCGCTCCGACCTGTTCCGGTGGACGATCGACGGGTCGACCGAGCGGCTGACCCGCAACGCCGACCTCCGGTCCCCCGATCCGGGGCCGGACGGGAGCTGGGCGGTCGCCGTCCGCACCGATTGGGGCCTGACCCAGATCGTCCAGGTCGACCTCGCGACCGGCGCGGTCACCGAGCTCACGCCGCTGTCGGTCACCCAGGTGGACGGGCCGCGGGTCTCCCCCGACGGGGCCCGCGTGGCGTGGCTCGAGAACCGCGACGGGGGGTTCGGGGTGGTCGTGCTCGACCGCGCGACCGGTCGCTCGTGGGTCCAGGCGCCCGAGCCCGGGGGCCTCACCACCTACTCGCTCGCGTGGAGCGCCGACGGTCGGTCGCTGTACGGCACGGCGGGGGCGGACGGGTTCGTCGAGCTGTACGAGCTCCAGCGCGACGGAGCCCGCGGGCAGGGGCGGCTGACCGCCACCGGCGGCACCGCGTTCGCGGCCGACCCGATCGACGCCGCGTCGGCGTTGGTGCTCGATCCCTCGCGCGGGGGCCTCGACCTCCGCCGCGCCCCGCTCGCCCCGCGCCCGGAGGTGACGGC
>JBEBJC010000469.1:0-6476 GCA_040080105.1 Myxococcota bacterium | reverse complement strand
CGCGTCCGCGAGCTGTGCGCCACCGACCCGCGGGGTCCCTTCGATGAGCGCGAGCCCGCGCTCCCTGGCGTCGGATCCGCCGCCGTGGAACGCGGTCAGGAACGCGTCGATCTGGTCGAAGTGCGGGGAGTGGAGGTACCCGGCGTAGGTGGGGCGCTCCATCGGGCGCCACCCCGGATCGGGCCCGAGGTATGCGGCAGCGGCGAGGTCGGCGTCGCGCCGCGGGTAGGTCTGAGCGCCGGCGCGGCGCAGCTCGACCCACTGCTCCAGCCGGCCGACGGGAACGCGAGCTCGGGCGGGCGAGGGATGGCGAAGGCCTCGAGCAGCGTGGCGAGGTGCGCGGGACGGAACGTGTCGCGCCAAAACTCTTCCTTCTCCGCCCACTTCGCGAGGGGGGCCTGCAGGACGTCCGCCACGAGCGCGAGGTTGCGCCGCAGGCGTCCCTGGAGCGACCCGACCAACCCCACATCGGCGAGGTACCGAGCGACCTGCTCGTCGAGGGTGGTCGCTCCGCGGGGGCACATGCGGGTGTGCCGCTGGCACGCGACCGCAGCGACGTGTGACTCGGCGGCCTCCGCGGCCGCGGACCACGACGGGAGCGGCGTCTCGATCGCGCGGGGGTATCGCTCGGGGGACTTCGCGCCGGGCGGGTGGCGGTCCAGGCCGGAGCAGCAGCGCACGCCCGCGTCGGCGAGCACCTCCGCCACGGTGGCCGTGGGGCAGAACCTGCGCTGGTGGTCACTCGCGGCGACGACGAGGGCGGTCGTCGAGATCTGCTCGAGCAGGAACTTGCGGGGGAACGCCTCCACCAGGGCGAGGAAGGCGGGGCGCAGGTCCGCTTGGGGCGTTCCCGCGGCGTGTGCGGACGCGAGGTACCGGAGGCTGTCTGGGACGCTCCACGGGAAGGCCGCGCGCTTCGTCGGACGCTTCACGAGCTTGCCCGCTCCGGACCACTCCGCGGCCTGCTCGAACCGCCCAGCGCGCGACAGCGCGACCGAGCGCTCGGCCCGCTTCTCGGGGTCGATCCACTCGAGGTCGCGGCGGCGCGAGGCCGTCATCGACGCCACGAGGCGGTCGAGCTCGGGCGGATCGTCGCTCGCGCACCCGTGGGCCGCCATCGCCGCCCAGGCGACGAGCAGGTCGCCGCTCGTCGCGCCGCCGAGCTCGGCGGGGTCCGCGATCGCCTCGGCCACCGCCGACTCCCACCGAGTCAGCACCGCGGGTCGGTGGGCGCCGAGATCGTCACCGAGCCGGTGGACCCCGAGGCGGACCGCGTTCACGACGGCTCGGGCGCGCTCTTCGCCGCGCAACCGCCCCAGTTCGGGCCGCTCGCGGTCGGCGTCGTCGATCGTTCGGGTCTCGAGTTCGGCCCACGACAGCGGCCAGGTCCACTCCTGTTCCATCGTCCACCCCCCAGGGTCCGCGCAGACGCGCCGGGGTGGGGCGACATTCAGGGTCCGTGGACGAGGAATCCCCCCGCTGAGACTACCGCTTGCTGGCGGTGCCCAGCCGGAGCTCGACCTGGGGAGTGATCACCACCGGGCCTTCGTCGCGCGCCCCGATCGGGAGCGCCGCCTGCACGCCGCCGCCGAGCTGGATCACGCCGCGATCCGGGCCGATCCACCGCTGGCCGAGCACCGCCTGCACGATGCCTTCGTTCGGGCGCATCCCGCCCGCGGGGGTCGCCGCCTCGAACCCGGCGCGCGCGCCGAGGTACCCGCCGTCGAGGGAGCCCGCGCCCACGTCGACGCCGAACAGCCACCGGAACGACGAGGTGAAGTCGCTGTCGGGGCCGAGGTACCGCCGGTCGTACTCCACGTCCCACAACTTCGGCGGGTGCCACGCCACGTCGACCAGCGCCGACCACCCCTCGCCGAGGTCCTGCTGCACCCGGACCGTGCCGCCGTACGGGAGCCACCAGCCCACGCTGGTCACCCGGCTCGCCCCGGTCGACGCGATCTCGCCGTCCATCTTGACCGCGCCGCGGCACTGGCCTGCGGGATCGAGCTCCCACCCGCTCACGCCCGGCTTCAGCACCGCGACACACGGCGCGTCGTGCGAGATCGGCGCCTGTGACCGGTACACCCCGAGGAACGGTCCCGTGCGCAGCGCGAGGTCGAGCCCCTGCTGGCACCGCGGGCCCACCGCGGCCACGCCGATCGACGCGCCCTCGATGCGACGGAGCTCGGCGATCCGATCGCGGACCACCGCCACGTCATCGGCGGAGATCGCGCAGTCTTCGACCGGCTCCTGGTACGGTCCCTGCTGGACCACCGGCCGGGGGGTGGCCGGGGCTTGCACCACGATCACCCGAGGACCCTGCGGCTGCGCGCGGTGCGCGTACCACGAGTCGCACTCTTCTTGCGAGGCCGCCCCGGCACAGGGGTTCGGCACGTACTGAGCCCACGCAGCGGTGACGCCGAGAGTCCACAACACGACTACCTCCGCTCCTGGGACGGTAGCATCGTGCGCGCCGAGTGTTCACCCCGCGGCGGTGAATCCTTCGCCGAGGAGCCGGCGGATTCGCTCGTAGCGCCGCTCCAGCTCCTCACAATCTTCGGCGGGAAACGCGGCGCGCCCGGCGGCGTGGATCTGCCGGGCGTGCGCGGCGAGGCGCGATCGGCCCTCGGGGTGGCGCACGACCTCGGCCACGTCGCCCACCGCGCGCGACAGGCGCAGCAGGATCGCCATGTCGCCCTTCCCGTACTGACGCAGCTGCTCGAACGCGAGATCGACCAGGTCGGAGTACCGCGGCCACGGGATCGCCACCTCGCCAGCCCCCACTGCGGCACACGCGTCCAGGGACCCGCGGACGCCCGCCCGGATCAGCAACGCCGACAGATGATCGATGCAGGTCGCCGCGGTCGACGGGTCGTTCACCGCGGGCGAGATCGCCTTGAGCCCGATGTCGACGATCTGGCGGAACCCCCACTCCGCGTCCTGCTGGTGCGTGCGCAGCGCGCCGAGGTCGATCACCTCGTCGAGCCGTCGATCGTCGAGCGGTCCCGCCACCGCCCACAGCGCGGCGCCGGCCGGGACGAACGCGCCGGGACCGCGCAGCAGGTGGATCCGCACCCCGGGCGCGGCGAGCGCGGCGAGCGCCTCGAGGTCCACCAGCTGGACGTACCCGGTGCGAACCGACGGGACGAGCCGCGCGCCTGCCGGTGGGGCCACGTGCACCGTGTCGCGCGCGGGGCCGCCGGCCGGGAACGTCTGGTCGATGATCGGCTCGGTCTCGGCCGCGATCCGCGCCACCAGGTGGTTCGCCTGGATCGAGTGCACCACCCGATCGATGAACACCACCAGCGCCGCGAGCGAGGCGAGCGCCAACCCGACCGCGGCGGACACGGTGAGCAGCGGCACCGCGGGAGGATCGAACCGGATCGACCGCAGCGCCACCAGCAGCCACACGAACGTGCCGAGGAACAGGCCGAGCACCGCCTGGCTCACCCGGTCGCGCAGCAGGATCGCGAGGATCCGCGTGGAGAACTGCACCGACGCGAGCGACAGCGCGACCAGCAGCACCGAGTACACCACCGACACCACGGTCATCAGCGACCCGGCGAGCGTCGCGAGGGTGACCTGGGCGGTGCCGGGCTCGAGGCTGGTCCACCGGGGCACCCCGAGCCACCCCTCGAGCTGCTCGGTCGCGAGCGCGCACGCCCCGAGACCGAACGCCATCGCGAGCGGGGTCGCGAGCAAGGTGGAGCCGAGGTCGTACGCGGTCTGCGACAGTCGGAATCGGATCATCGTGGCCCGAGTGTAGGAGGGTCAGGCGAGCCACGCCAGGGTCACCACCCCTGCCGCGGTCACCGCCAGCGTCGACGGCAGGCCGACCGCCAGGTACTCGAGGAACCCGAGCTCGTGGTGCCCCTTCGCCTGCTCGGCGACGATCACGTTCGCGACCGACCCGACCAGGGTGAGGTTGCCCGCCACCGTGGTCACGAACCCGAGCAGCGGCCACGACAGCTCCGGCCGCCCGAGCGACTCGAGCTTGTCCCCGACCAGCAACACCAGCGGGACGTTCGACACCACGTTCGACCCCACGAGCAGTGCACCCGACAGCGCAGCCAGCCCGGGTGCGCCGTCGAGCGACATCGACGGGGCGGCCCACGCCCACGCCCGCTCCGGCAGGCCGGTCGACCCGAGGCCGTCGACCACCACGAACAGCCCGGCGAAGAACAGCAGCAGCGGCCAGTCGACCGCGGCGAACGCCTCTCGCGGCTCGCGCCGGTCGAAGATCATCAGCGCGACGGCGCCGGCGAGCGCGGTGAACCCGAGGTCGAACCCGGCGAGGAACCCCGCGCCGACCGCGGCCACCACCGCGCCGATCAGCGGCGCGTCGGGCGCGAGGCGCGGCGCCGGGGACCCGGCGGCGGTGAGCGCGGGCAACGCGGCGAGCCCGCGGTACACCGCCCCCAGGACCGCGGTGTGCACGACCATCCCGACCAGGGCCGCCGGGGCACACGCCGCCAGGAACGCCGGGAACGACACGCCCGAAATCGAGCCGATCAGCATGTTCTGCGGGTTGCCCACCAGAGTGGCGGCGCTGCCGATGTTCGCCCCGGTCGCGAGCGCGACGAGGTACGGGCCGGCGGGCAGCTTCGCGCGGCGCACCACGTCGACCACCAACGGCGTGAGGAACAGACACACGGTGTCGTTGACCAGCACCGCCGAAAGTGCCGCCGCCGACCAGGTCACCACCAGCAGCAGCCGCAGCGGGGTGCCGGCCGCCCCGACCAGGTGGTGCGCGGTCGCGCCGAACCACCCCGAGCGCTGCAGGTACGCGGTGATCAACATCATCCCGAGCAGCAGCGACAACGTGCCGCCGTCGATCGCGTCCCACGCCTGCTCGGGGGTCGACGCGCCCACCGCCACCATCCCGACCGCGCCGGCGAGCGCCCCCGCCGGGCGGCCGATCGGCAGCCACCGCAGCCGCCGGAACGCGATCAGGCACCACACGACGGCGAACACCACGACCGGACCGAGCCACGACATCGGGCCGTGGTATCGCGAGATACGGACAGTGGGATCCATCCGCCCCGGTGAGAGCACTGCTCGACCAGATGTCGTCATCTCTGGTGAACCTGGTGCGGCTTGCCCAGCAAGAAGCGCCCGGGGCGATGGATCGCTTGTGCGATCAGTGGCTCCCGGTCGTGCTGGGCTGGACCACCCGGTTGGGGGGACGCCGCATCGACCCGGAGGATGCCGCACACGACGTGTTCTTGATCCTGTTCCGTCGCATCGGCGAGCTCCAGAAGCCCGAGGCGTTCGAGTCGTGGCTGTTCGGCATCACCCGGCGGGTCATCGCGGCCCGCCGGCGCCGGGCCTGGATTCGACGCTGGCTTCCCGGAGCCGTGCCCGACGTGCCGGAGACCCGCCCGGACCCGGCGCGGAGCGCCGAACAGAGCGATGTGGCCACCCAGGTGTGGGCCGCGCTCGAGGAGCTGCCCGACCACCACCGAGAGGTGCTGGTGCTGTGCGACCTCGAGGAGCGAGCCGACTCCGAGGTCGCCGAGATGCTCCAGGTGCCCAAGGGGACGATCAAGAGCCGCCTGCGGCGAGCCCGGCTCGCGCTCCGAGAGAAACTACCCGAGCTGCTCCAGGTCGAGTTTCCCGACCAGGATCCCCTCCTCGCCCGAGGATCGACATGAACTACGCGGACCTCACGTCGAAGATGCGCGATCGGACTGCCCCGAGGCCCGCGGCGGTGGCCCGGGTGCGCGCTCGCCTCGATCGTGCGCTGGTCCCGGCGACCGAGCTGCGGGGGCTGCCCCCGATCCCGTCCGCCGCGGTGGCGCGGGTGAAGGCGCGGCTCGCGGAGCGGCCGGAGCGCCGCCCGGTGCCGGTGTGGCTCGGCGCGTCGCTCGCGTTCGCGGCGGTCGCGGTGGGGATCGCCGGCGCCTTGCACGGGGCGTCGGCCCCCGAGCCGCCGTCCGACCACGCGCTCGCGGGCGCGGGCCGGCTCGAGCTGTCCGGGCTGTCGCTCGAGCACGACGGAGACGGCCGGGTGGTGGCGGGCCCGGGGCGGGTCGACATCACGTGGGAGCTCGGCACCTTGCGCGTCGCGGCCGACCGGGATCGGCCGGTCGCGGTGACCACGCCCGAGGGGCGGTTCGAAGGTGACGGCGCCGGGTTCGAGGTCGTCCGCGACGCGCTCGGCACCCGGATGGTGGTCACCGCGGGTCGGGTGGTCGCCGGGTGCGGCGACCAGCCGGGCGCGCCCGCTGCCGACGCCACCTGCGACCCGCTCACCGCCTCTGGTTGGTTGAACCGGGCGCACGCGCACCTCGATCTCGGCGCGTCGGCCGACGAGATCCTGCGCGACCTGACCACCGGGTTGTCCCGCGCCGACGCGGTCGGCCCCGTGCAGGGCGAGCTGTGGACGCTGACCGTCGCCACGCTCGTCGGCGCCGGGCGCTCGGCCGAGGCCCTCGACGCGGCCGAGGCCGCGCTCGCCCGGGACGATGGTGATT
>JBEBJC010000468.1:0-6500 GCA_040080105.1 Myxococcota bacterium | reverse complement strand
CCTGGTGCCGCCCGCAGCATCCGGCTGGTGATCGACCCGACCGACCTCCCGCCGCTACGCGAGCCCCAACCGATCAGATCCCCTGCGGGCGACCACTAGGGGTGGACCACCAACACGTTCTCGATCAGCGTGCCGATCGTGTCCGCGAACCTCGGCAGCGCCACGTTCGCCTGCGCCTCCGGGTAGAACGTCTTCACGTGCTCCGTGTCCGGTCCGAGCCCGAGCGCCACCAGGCGCAGACCCGCCGCCGGGTCCGACAGGGTGGCCACCGCCGCGTGCAGGTCACTCGACGCGCTCCGGCGGCCCTCCGGCAGCCCGTCGCTCACCACGATCAGGATCCGGTCGGTGGCCGGGTACTCCGACAGCTTCTCCGCGTGCTCGAGCAGGCACGGAGCGTCGTCGTTGTACCGGGGGTTGTTGTTGCCGCCCTCGCGGCACCCCTGGACCTCCTGCACCATCTCCGCGATCTTCTGCCGGCTCGCCGGGCCGAGCGGCTCGTTGAACCCGTGCAGCTCGATCAACACGTCCTGGAACCCGTCGATCCGGAACGGCACCTGCAGGCGCGCCAGGGTCTCGGCCACCAGCACCGTGCCGAGCAACGCCGCCCGGGCCTTCGCGCCCTGCATCGACCCGGACAGGTCGACCAACAGGCCGATCGCCGCCTCCCGCCGGTCGGGGATCGACGCGCGGACCCACAGCTCGTCGTACCGCCGCGGATCGGCTTCGAACGCCATCAGCCGCCGCAGGTCGACCCGACGCCCGTTCGGGTGGCCGGACCGCTCGCGCAGCCGCTTGCGCGGGCGCAGGATCTCGTCGAGGTGGTGCACCAGCGCCTCGACCTGGTCGGCGACCTCGGCGAACGCCCGGTCGTAGTCGGTGGCGGGCGACCAGATCGGCTGCAGCGGCGGGTACTTCACCCTCCGGTCGGACGGGCGGCCGCGCCGGCGACGCATCCCCCCCGCCACCACCATCGGCGCCGAGACCCGCCGGTCGATCTCACCGTCGAGCAGCTGCTCCGCGAGCCCCTCCGCCCACGGGGGGAGCAGCCGGTCCGGCAGGCCGGCCGCCATCGCCTCGGCGACCGCCTCTCCTCCGCGGCCCTCCCCGTGCAGCCGCCGCCCGCGCCCCGCGTTCGCCGGGTGCGCGCACAGCCAGGCGCCGATCGTGCGCACGTCGCGGTGGTACAGCGCCGCCGCGGCCGGGAAGATCGCCTGCTCCGCGATCCGCAGCGCCTCGAGCGCGGACAGCTGGACCCGCTGCTCGCGCCGCGGCGGGACCCACCGGACGTCGGTGAGCAGCGGCCACACCTCCTCGCGGTACCGGCGGGCCAGGTCGTCGTCGAGCGGCGAGTCGGGGTCGGTCGGGGGCGCGTGGTGCGCATACGTGCGCCGCGCGTCGCGGGTGCGCGCCAGCGCTGACTTCACCGGGTCGGGCAGCACCTGGCGCGCCGGCCGCCAGTCGCGGTCGCCTTCGGCCGCGCACTCGAGGCAGAACATCAGGAACCAGGTCGGCGAGGGCCCGTGCGCGATCTCGTCGACCTTCGCCAGCTCCTGCCACGCGATCGCGCCGGGGTACCGCCGCACGATCCACCGGTCGACCCGCGGGTCTTCGATCGCGTTGAGCAGCGAGCGCCCGGCGCGGATCGACGGGAACGCGGTCGGCAGCGAGGTGTACCGGCTGATGTAGAAATGCCCGACCTCGTGCGCCACGATGCCGGCGCAGTACTCGGGCCCGCGGGTGCGCAGGCCGTGCCCGGACACCCGGATCACCCGTCGCACCGGGTCGAACGACCAGCCGTCCGGCGCGACCTCGAGCCCGATGGCGGCGTCTTGGCACAAACCCACCGCGAGCGCGGCGAGCTCTGCTACGGAGGTGGGCGGGACCGGTTCGGGGTCGAGGATCTCGGACACGACGCGGGTCTACCCCGACCGCGACGCGCTCACCACCCCTCCTCTCCGAGCCCCCGGGCGACGAACCCGTGTGGGTCGGCGAAGAACTCGTCGAGCATCGAGAAGTGTCGCACCTGCTCGAGCGCGGTGGGTTCGAGCCGGCCGTCGGTGATCACCCGCAGGTCGGCGCCCGGATACGCCATCACCACCGGCGAGTGGGTGGCGATCACCACCTGGCTCCGCCCCGACCGCTCGAGCGCACGGATCGACCGCAGGAACTCGAGCTGACGGCTCGGGGCGAGCGCCGCCTCCGGCTCGTCGAACACGAACAGGCTCGGCCGGCGGTCGCGCAGCGCGCGGCCGATGCGCCCGCCGAAGAACTCGAGGAACCCCTCGGCGTGGGATTTCCGCAGGTGCAGCGGCGGCGGGGGGCCGGAGTAGGGCCTCGCCTCGTTGAGGCTCGCCTCGTCGAGGTACCGAGCGAGGTCGAAGAACGTCTCGGCGCGGAAGAAGAACCCGTCGGTCACCTTGGGCAACCAGCCGGCGCGGAGCACCTCGGCGAGCCGGCCCTCGGACCGGATCCGCCGCAGGCGGTCCACCGGCCCGCCTTCCGCGGCGAGCTCGTCCTCGAGCCGTCGCTCGTCGAGGGTGGCGGCGCCCACGTGGCTCCGCGTCCCGCCGCGCGGCGCGAACCCTGCGAGCTCCGCGACCGCCTCGAGCAGGGTCGACTTTCCCGTGCCGTTGTCGCCGACCACGATCGTCACCGGCCGGTCGAACGTCCAGTCGAGCTGCTGCACCAGGGGCAGGTGGAACGGGTACCCGGTCCGGCCGGCGAGCCGGTCCGGCAGCACCGCGACCCGCCGCAAGAACGGCGGCGGGGATCCGCTGACGGCACGCTTCACGGCGTGGGGTAGGACAACACGCGCAGCAGCTCGACGAAGGTGGCCTCGTCGCTCTGCAGCCCGTTGTCGCCGTCGTGCTCGACGCCCTCGATCCGGATGTTCTCCGCGCCCTCGAGGTACGACGAGTCGTTCGGCACCGTCTCGTCGGCGGTCCCGTAGAGGCTCACCCAGTTCAGCTCGCCCGGGGTCGACGGGGCGTCGTTCAGCTGGGTCACGAACTCGCCCGTGGCGCAGATCTCGTCCCACACACACGGCTTGAACGGGAAGTCGGGGCTACACGACGAGGTGAGCCCGTGGTGCATGCCGCCGAGCGTGGCGTAGGTGCGGACCACCTCGGTGCCGCCGAGGTTCTTCACGTAGTACCGCGACGACAGCGTGCCCATGCTGTGCGCGACCAGGTGCACCTTCGGCGCGCCGGTCTCGGCCAACACCGCGCCGACCCACGCGTCGATCGTGGCGGCGTTGTCGACGTTGCACCCCCACTCGGGGTCGTCGAACGTCCGCGCGTACAGCCGGTCGGCGGGCCAGCCGGCCTCGATCAGGTGCGCGATCACCTCCGACCAGTTGTCGGCCGAGCCGTTGATCCCGTGCACGAACACCACGGGCAACGGCTCCTCGTCGGGTTCGGTGGGGTCGGTCGGCTCGGTCGGGTCCGGGGGGGCGGCGCCGGTCTCGATCCCCGTGGGGTCTGCCGGCGCGACCGGCGGCGGCCCCTCCACCGGTGACGATCCGGGTGTACACGCGAGCCACGTCCACATCACCGCCCCCCTCGCACGACCTGTCCGACCGGGGCCGCGTCCGGGTCCCCCGGCAGCAGCCGCCCTGCGACCTCGGCCACCGTGTGCACCTCGGGCAGCGCCGCCCCGAGGAACCGCGAGCCGAGCCGCGCGAACCGCTCGGGGTCGCCCGAGCACGAGAACGACAGCGCCCCGGTGCCGGGCGGGTCGAACTGCGGGTGCCGCTCGAGCCACTCGACCAACCGCTCCGCCAGGTACGGCGCCGGGTCGACCACCGTGGGGCCCCTGCCGGCGAACTGGTCCATCAGCAGCGGGTAGTGGGTGCAGCCGAGCAGCAGGGTGTCGACCGGGCCGAGCGCGTCGAGGTACCGGTCGACTGCGAGCCGCGCGATCTCGGTGTCCTCCCAGCCCTCCTCCACGATCGGCGCCAGCAGCGGCGCGGCGAGCTGGGTGACCCGGACGGAGGGATCGAGCTTGTGGATCTCGGTCACGTACGTGTGGCTCGCCACGGTCCGCGCGGTGGCGAGCACCCCCACGTGGCCGCGGGTGGCGCGCACCGCCGACTCGGCCCCGGGGATCGTGACCCCGAGCACCCGCACGTCCGAGCCGGGGCCGGCGTACCGGTGCTGGAGGTGGCGCAGCGCCACGCAGCTCACCGTGTTGCACGCGACGACCACCAGGCGGCAGCCGCGCCCCACCAGGTGCTCCACCGCCTGCTCGGCGAAGTCGAGGATCGTGTGCACGTCGCGCCCGCCGTACGGCGCGCGGCCCGAGTCGCCGAAGTAGTGCAGGTCGCGATCCGGCAGCGCGTCGCGCACCCGGCGCAGCACGGTCAACCCACCGAACCCGGAGTCGTACAACCCGATCACGCGGGTATCGTATCCGGCGGAGGGTCGATGACGCCGGCGGAAGGGGTGGGGTCGGTCGGGGTTCTGCTGCTGCTGGTCGCGTTCGCCGCGAACGCGTTCGGGTACACCACGCCGGAGCGGCCGGCGTACCACGCGGCGAACCTGGTGGGCGCGTCGCTGTCGTGCGCCGCGTCCGCGATGATCGGGTTCGTCCCGTTCGTGGTGCTCGAGGGGACGTGGGCGCTGGTGGCCGGGGTGGCGCTGGCGCGGCTCATGGCTCGACGAGCCGGGTGACCCGCGCGGGCAGGTCGGGGTCGGTCAGCGGGTCCCAGCCGCCGGTGGTGGTCGCGCGGGTGGTGGTCGCGAGGAGGTGCTCGGCCACCAGGGCCGCCCGGGGGTCGGCCGATCCCTCGGCGGTGAGCGCCGCCGCCTGCGCCGCCGGGCGCAGCTCGTCGACCAGGTCGCGCACGTGCCACGCCGCGTGGTCGGACGCGAGCGCGGTGGTCCACCGGGCGCGCACCTCGGCGAGGCGCTCGGGCGGCGCCCCGAGCTCGGCCAGGTACCCGAACAGGTCCTCGTGCAGGCCCAGCCGCTGCGAGTCGCGCAGGATCTGCGAGCACAACACGTTGTGGCCGCCCTCCCACGCCTCGAGCACCACCGCGTCGCGCAGCAGCCGGGGCAGCGGGCTGAACTCCTCGATCGCGCCGTTGCCGCCGAGCACCTCGATCGCGTCGCGGATCCCCTGGGTGCACCGCTCGCTGGTCCAGATCTTGTTCAGGTTCAGCAACATCCGAAACGCACGCTTGTCGCGGTCGGACGCGCGGCCGAGCCCGACCCGGTCGGCGAGCGCGGCGAGGTGGAACGTGAGGCCGCGCGCCGCGTACGCCTCGACCACCAACCCGGCGAGCTTGCGCGCGACGGTCGGGAACCGGGTGATCGGCTGGCCGAACGCGGTGCGCGCAGCGGCGTAGCCCGACGCCTCGCGCGCGGCCCGCTGGAGGAACGCGGCGCAGCACACCGCGTTGAGCAGGCGGCTGGTCGAGATCACCTCGTCCATCACCCGCCGGAAGTCGCCCACCAAGAGCCCGCGCGCCCCGTCGAAGTCGACCTCGGCCGACGCCATCGACCGCGTGCCGAGCTTGTACTTCAGCCGCCGGATCCGGAACCCGTTGACCTCGCCCGTGTCGAGCGTGCGCGGCACCACGTAGCCCTGCAGCGGCGCGGTCCCGGGGCCCGCCCCCGCCGGCCGCGCGGTGACCAGGAACAGGTCGGCGTCGATCACCGAGCAGAACCACTTCTCCCCGGTGAGCGTGGCCCAGCCGTCGCCGGTGTCGGTGGCGACCACCGCGTTCGCCCCCACGTCGGACCCGCCCTGCACCTCGGTGAGGAACTGCGCCGCGCGCAGGTGGTGGTCGTAGTCTGCGTTGGTCAGCCCGGCGAGCCAGTCGGGGCGCGGGTTGCCGGCCGCGCGCAAGATCTTGATCAGCCCGGCGGTGCACGCCATCGGGCACGCGTGGCCCGCCTCGCCGTTCTGCGCGAACAGGTACATCGACGCACACGCGGCGAGCTCGCCCCCGGGCGCGCCGAACGCGGTCATCACCCCGGGGCGGTACGCGAGGCGGCCGATCGCCCCGTAGGTCGGGTGGTGGTCGACCTGCTCGATCCGGTGCCCGACCGCGTCGTACCGCCGCAGGCGCGGGAGGTTCTCGTCGCGGTTGTTCTCGCGCACCAGCGGGTCGATCTGCTGCGCCGACACGCGCCCGAACGCGCGCAGCCCGTCGACGTCCAGCTGGTGGTGGCGTGCGATCGCGCCGAGGTGGGGATCGTCGGCGAACCAGTCGGTGTGCGCCCGCTCCCGCCACCCGTCGAACGCGCTCCGTGCCTTCGCCGCCGCTTCCATCGCCGCTCTCCGTGGTGCGGCAAGCATTGTACTCTCTCGTCGCGCGCCGCGCGCGGGATAGGGGTTCGCGATGGCGATTCTTCGTGATCTGGGGACGGGTGCGGCGGTGCCGCTGGCGGCGCGGTTGGTGGTGGGGCGGGCGCCCACGGCATCTCTTCGGCTGGCCGACGCCCGGGTGAGCGGCGAGCACGCGAGCGTGCGGTACACCGGCACCACGTGGGAGG
>JBEBJC010000467.1:0-6503 GCA_040080105.1 Myxococcota bacterium | reverse complement strand
GATCTTCCAGCAGTCGCCCGAAGTCCTCGACGCCGAAGGCAAGACCGTGCGGTACCGGGCCTATTACTACAACAGGCTGCCGGAAGCGAAGGTCGGCCGTCGTGGCGGCGACCCGGCCACGCCGTTCCAGGGCGGGAACGGCGGGAACGGCGCCCACGGCGGCCACGGCGGCGGCGGCGGCGGCGGCCAGGGCGGCTACAGCTGGGGCATCATGTACTTCGGCACGCCCGTGCTCAACTCCAACAACTCCCTCTCCGGCGGGGCGGCCGGCGCGGCCGGGCTCGGCGGCGTCTCGTCCCCTTCGTGGGCCGACGGCAACAACGGCACCGCGGGCGCCGCGGGGACGCTCGGGGCGGTGTTGACCTGCAGCAGCGCCACCGGGTGCTGACCGCGGCGCAGGACCGGGTGCGCGCGCTCGGGCTGGCGCCGCACCCGGAGGGCGGGTTCTACCGGGAGACCGCCCGGTCGGCCCGGTCGACCACGATCTTGTTCCTGGTGCCGGCCGGGGCGCACTCCGCCTGGCACCGGGTGCGGGGCGCCGAGGAGGTGTGGCACTGGTACGAGGGTGACCCGCTCGAGCTGCACCTGCTCGACCCCGGCGGCCCGCGGTCGGTGACGCTCGGGCCCGACCTGCGCCACCACGTGGTCCCGCCCGACAGCTGGCAGGCGGCAGCGCCCGCGGCGGGGCCTGCCGGGTACAGCCTGGTCGGGTGCACGGTGGCGCCGCCGTTCGAGTTCTCGGTGTTCGAGCTCGCCGACCCCGCCGCGCTCGCCGCCGCGTACCCCTCGTGTGCCGCGCTCGCGGCTCGGTTCGCCCCGGGGAGCGGCTCGCTCGGTCAGTGAACCAGCGTGTCGCCCGGGTAGCACCGGCTGTCCGCGTCGGCCAGCAGCGCCGCCGCCACCGGCTTGTCGGTGCGTCGCTGCGCCTGCCACGCGACCCCGAGCCCACCTTCCACGTGGTACCGGTCGACCACCACCACCAGCGCGCCCTGGCCGTCCCACGCGTCGAGCGCCGCCGCGGCGAGCCGGCTGTCGGCCCACGCCACGAACTCCACGTACCGGGTCTCGAGCTCGGGTGGCACCGGGTTGTCGCCCATCGGGTCGACCAGCACGTTGAAGTACGCGGGCGGGAGCTGCACCGGCTCGTCGAGCGGGCGGAGCTTGTAGTCCTGGCCGATGCCGACCAGCTTCACCCCCTCGAGCTCGAGCAGCGGCGCGTACGCCGACCACGGGAACCCCCAGCTGTTCTCCCAGTCGAGCGCGGTGGGGACCTGCTCGAGCGCGAGCTGGCCGGCCGCCGCCTGATCGAGCACGCCCTGGTGGTCTTGCCGCACCGCCTGCAGCGCGAGGGTGACCGGCCCCCGCTTCGCGAGCTTCTTCACCAGCCGCTTGGCCCGCGACAGGTCCGGCAGGGTGCCCTTGCGCTCGCCGAGCACGATCACCCCGGGCACGGGCCCCTGCGCGAGCTTGCCGATCGTGGTGCGACCACACTCCGGCGGGTCGGCGGGCACCTGCGCGCGGGCCTGGGCGGAGAGCAGCAGCGGGGCGAACGTCCACATCGGCGGCGACCTCTCGGCGCCCCCTAACTCACTGGCCCTGACCCGCGCCCTCGACCTTCGGCGCCGCCGGGGCCCGTCCCCGCGGGGCGTTGCGGAACGCGTCCTTCGCGCGCTCGCGCCGCACGATCGACCACTCCTTCTCCGACAGCGACTCGCGCGCGAGGCGGTACACCTCCTGCGCGGCCGGGTGATCGGCGAGCATCCGGGCCAGCGGGGCGCTCACCCGCACCGCCTCGGCGTCGCGCTGCATCTCGAGCAGGCACGAGATCAGCTCGATCCGGATCGGCGCCGGGTACGGGTCGAGCCGCAGCGCCTCCTGCAGCTCGTCCACCGCCTCCTCCGCGTACCCGAGGTCCCACAACACCCGCCCGCGGACCGCGTGGGCCCACGCCGACCACGGCATCGCGCGCACCGCGAGCTCGGCGTCGAGCGCGGCCGCGCCCGGCGGGAGGTCGCGCAGCGCGAGCTCGGCGCCGATCAACGCGGTCTGGGGATCGTTGGGCATCTCGGACACGAGCTGACCGTACAGCTGGAACGCCCCGGTCCAATCTCCGAGGATGTACGCGCACCGCGCCCGCCCAGCCAGCGCCTCGGCGCAGGTGGGGTCGAGGAACAGCGCCTCCTGGTACCAGTCGTCGGCCTCGAGCCACCGCCCGCGCGCCACCGCGACGCTCGCGAGCTGGAGCGCCATCGTGATCGAGGCGTGGGTCGTGTACAGCCGCCGGAACGCCCGGTCGGCCTCGGCGAGCCGGCCCTCCCGGTACAGCAGCTGCGCTTCCATCAGCTCGACCCCGTACGCCCCGGGCATCCGTTGCTCGAGCTGGTCGAGCAGCTCGCGCGCCCGCAGGTGCATCCCGATGTCGATCATCCGGCGCGCGCGCCCGGTGAGCGGCATCAGGTCGACGACATCGCGCGGATCGGTGGGCACGGCCTCGGCCACCGCCTCGCCGCCGACGTACCCGAGCGCCGACAACATCGCGAGGGTCTGTGGATCGAGCGCCACGTCGGTCGCGTACCCGATCTCGAGCTTCGACATCCGGCGCACCAGGCTCCGAGCGTCTTTCCCGCTCGGATCGACCCGGTTCGGGGTCGGCGCGATCACGTCGCCGAACGCGGGGTAGAACCCGGTCCAGGTGCCGCTCACCAGCCGCCCGTTGTGCAGGGTCTCGGCGAACAGCGGGGCTAGGCCCAGGTTGTACGTGGCGGCGAGCGACTCGGCGTACACCCCGACCGAGCCGCCGAGCCGCAGGTCGAGCCCCTCCATCCCGTCGTGGCTACCGATCCCGGCGAGGTCGAGCAGCGTGGGCGCGAGATCGACCAGCCCGACCGGGTCGTGGGAGCGCTGCCCGGCGACCATCCCCGGCCCCCGCACCAGCAAGGGCACGCGCAGGGTGGCGTCGGACAACAGGATCCCGTGGGTCTTCTCGCCCCCTTCGCCGAGGGACTCGCCGTTCGGCGCGGTGACCGCGACCACCGACGAGTCTGCGCCGAACCGGCTCTCCCACCCCACCAGCAGCCGCCCGATCTCGGCGTCGACGAACGCGACCTCGGCGTCGTACGGCCGGCCGGGGAGGCGCCGTTGCCACTGCTCGGGGGGATCGTACGGGAAGTACGGATCGAACAGGTGGACCCACAGGAACATCGGCCGGCTCGGGTCGGAGGTGGCGACCAGCGCCAGCGCGTCGTCGACCACCTCGTCGGCCCGGCGCTGATCCGCGCCCCCTTCCGCGGCGGAGGTGGGCTCGTGGTAGGTCGCGAACCCCTGCCCGAACCCCCACCGGCTCCGGGTCAGGAACGCGCTGGTCACCGCCGCGGTGTGGTACCCGGCGTCGTGGAACCGCTCCGCCAGGGTGACCTGGTCGTCGGACAGCGCGAACCCGCCGTTGTCGCGCACGCCGTGGCCCGGCGGGTACCGTCCGGTGAAGATCGTGGCGTGGCTCGGGATGGTGAGCGGGCTGCTGGAGTACGCGCGCAGGAAGGTCGACCCGCCCGCCGACAGCCGATCGAGGTTCGGCGTGAGCGCGAGCGCGTCGCCGTACGCGCCCACGTGGTCCGCTCGCAGCGTGTCCACGGTGACGAGCAGCACGCTCGGGGCGTCCGCCGGGGCCCGCGGGGGGCCACACCCCCACAAGCACAGCGCTGTCAGCCAGTTCCAACCCATCCCGTCCGCTAGGATGCACCGAACGGGGCGCGGCGCGGGTACAACCCGGTGACGAGTGCGTCCAGGACGACGTCGTCACCCGTGAGGCCGCTGCCCCCGGACGGTGCGCGAGCCCTACTCCTCGTCCTCGTCCTCGTCGTCGTCGGGCACGGGCGGCAACGTCGGGTCCTCCGCGGCCGGGTGCGCCGGGAGCTTGCGCAGGGAGTGGCCGAGGTCGTCGTGTGACAGCACCATCCCGAGGCCCTGGTCGCGCGCGTGGCGGGCCAGCGCCAACACCAGGCGGAGCGTGGGGAGGCGAGGGTCGGGCTCCGGGCGCCAGAACGCCCACGGAGACTTCGCCAGCCCGAGCAGGGTGGTGACCTCCGCCGCCGACCGCCCCAGCGCGCGCACGGCGGGGTGGTCGTCGGTGAGGGCCGCGCCCGGCTGCTGCGGGCTCCCGGTGATTCGGCGCCACGCGTCGACCGCGTGGTGCACCGCCTCTGGGTCGAGCGCCGGGACCTGGAGCCGCTCGGCGTGCGCGGCGACCGCCGCCACCACGTCGGGGGGCCACCGGTGTCGGATCTGCTCCGGGTCGTCGGCGCCCGAGCTCAGCAGCGGATCCGCGTGGGAGCCGAGCGGTTCGAGCGCCGCGCCCAGCGCCGCGTCGGCGACCCCGGCCAGCTCGGCCAGCGACGACGAGCGCCCGACGAACTCCTGCGACCCGCGCGCCGCGAGGACCAGGAACGCCATCGTGATCCACCCGGCGCGGTCGGCGTCCTCGAGCTCGGCGATCCCGGGCCGACCTCGGTCCTCGGGCGGCACTGCGGACTCGAGCCGCGCGCGGACGGCGGGGAGCCCCTGGGCCGCCGTGGCGACCACCTCGCGCCACGCGCCCTCGTCGTACAACGTCACCGTGAAGTCCCAACCCACTCTGCCTCCTGGTCGCCACACACCTTAGCCGAGGCTCCCCCCGTCCCAGCCGACCAGGGCCCCGAGGTCGGTCACGACCCGGTCGGCGAGCGCCGAGAAGGTGCCTGCGCCGTCGACGTCGAGCCACACCACGCGGGTGCCGGCCGCGCGGCCCGCCTCGAGGTCGAACCGGAAGTCCCCGACCATCACCAGCTCGCGCGGGGCCAGCCCCCACTCGCGCGCGAACCAGTTCAGCCCGTCCGGAGACGGCTTCGGCGCCGCCTCGTCGCGGCCGAGCACCCATTCGGGGGCGAACCACCGGTCGAGGCGCGCCGCCGCCAGCGTCCGCCGCGCGTTCGCGCGCGAGTTCCGGGTCAACACCCCGATCGGCAGACCGCGCGCGGTGAGGTCGGCGAGCAGCTCCTGTGCGCCGGGGGTCGCGCGCGCGCGGTCGGCCAGGTCCTCCTCCCACGCGTGCACCCGCTCGAGCAGGCCCGCGCGCGCCGCCGCCGGCTGGAGCGCGATCCCCTCCAGCACCGGGCGATCGGCGGGCAGCCCGAGGCGCTGCTTGATCCCGTCGAAGTCGTGTTGGGCCACGGTCAGCGTGCCGTCGAGGTCGAACACCCACCCTCGGATCACGGCGCACCACACGGATCGGCGGCCCGCCACGCGAGCTTCACGTACCCACCCCGCCCCCAGTCCCGCCGCGCGGCCCGCGCCTCGGCCTCGGTCGCCCACGGCCCGGGGGCGATCACCCGGAACCCGCCGTTGAGCTCGGGGAAGTCGGACGACGACATCAGGAACAGCGGGTCGGAGCTGCGTCGCTGCAGCCGGCGGAGCCGCGGATCGAGCAGCGCGACCTCGTCGTCGTCGTCCTGCGCGACGATCAACATCCACCCGTCGTCGCCGGCGAGTCGCCACAGGCCGGCGCGGGCGAGCAACGTCGCCGCGTCCCTCCCGTCGATCGCCACCCACCGGTCGCGCTCGAGCCGCCACACGGTCTGCCCCCCGATCGGCCGGCACGGCGCCGCGGTCCGGTCGTGTGACGCCACCACCAGCGGCTCGCCCGACCGGGTCGACGCGAGGGCGACCTCGGGCCCGGCCGCGCCTTGTCCGCGATCGGGCAGCTCCCACACCCGCGGCGGGGCGGGCTCGATCAGCGTCTGCTCCGACCACCCGCCCGGGTCGGCGCGGCGGACGAGCAGCCGCGAGCCCACCACCCGGTCACCCTGGTGATCGACCTGCCGCACCAGCCGGACCTCGGCGTCCGCGCCCGCGAGCACCCGCTCCTCCTGCCATACCGCTGCGGCGTCGCAGGTCTGGTCGGGCGTGCGCTCGTCCGGCAGCGACGCGCGCAGCGAGTACCGCGTCCCGTCGGGCCCGATCCCCACCGTGAGCGCGACCCGGTGGTGCACCACCGAGCACCCCTGCCGCGACACCCCGACCAGCACCAGCGTGTGCGCCGACCAGCCGGGCCCCTGGTACGACTCCGCCCGGTCGACGAACCGCTCGTCCCCCTCCTCGCACACCCGCGCCACCGCCGCCGCGGCTTCGGGATCGAGCGCCTCGCGCGCCAGCCCGGGGACGAGCCACGGGTGGGTCACCGGCACCCGCGCCTCGTCGATGCGGGCCTCCACCAACACCCGCCGGGCCTCGGCGCCGTCACACACCACCGACGCCGCGTGGGCGGTCGCGAGCAGCGCGATCACCACCCGGTCACCTGCACCGCCACCCCGGCCCCGCCGCCCAGGTGACGTTCGCCTACGCCGCCTCGCTGGTCCGGAGTTAGGCGTCGTGCGCCTCGGCGTGGGTCTACCCGACCACGATCGACGCGAGCTTCCGCACGGTGATCGCGAAGGACACCCCCACCTCGATGGCGTACGGGATCTATGCCT
>JBEBJC010000009.1:0-27796 GCA_040080105.1 Myxococcota bacterium | reverse complement strand
GGGTGAGGGGGCTCACCTCGGCCATCAGTTCCCGAGCACCGTCGCGAGCTCCGCCAGCCGCGTAGCGGTGTCCGCGCAGTACCGCGCGTTCGCGAACAGGGTGCACGGGTCCGCGTAGTCCGCGCGGTACGCCATGATGTCCTTGTCGTCGAACTGCAGCTCCCAGTCCTTGACCCCGGTCACCGGGTCGAGCTCGATCAACGTGGTGTGATCGCCCGGGTTGTCCCCGAAGCAGTCCGGGTGCCCCGCGCCGATCAACACCTTGCCCGACGGCATCGGGTCGATGTCGCCCACCGTGCTCTCGTACCAGTCCGGCTCGGTCCAGGTCCACAGCCGGGTCGCGGTGAACGCCACCGGGTCGAGCACGTACTCGCTCACCCGGGTATACCCGCGGTTCCAGCCGTTGTCGTACACGAACAGGTGGTCGTCTTCGGTGTAGTCCAGCCCGTGTTGGCACGAGGTGAACCCGCTGTTGCCCAACGGGTCACCGTTCTCGTCGAACAGCTCGAAGTCGCCGCCGGCGCCGAACGTCCACAAGAAGTCGCCGGTGGCCTCGTCGATCGCCACCACCTTCGCCAGCTCGCACAGGCTCACGTACAGCGTGCCGTCGACCAGGTCGGTCCAGTTCGGGTGCCACGCGTCGCCGAACCCGGACTCGATGTGGCCCTCGTCGACCGCGCGTTGGCTGTCGTACACGAAGTCGACCGTGTCGGTCGCCGGGTCGATCCGGCGCACCTGGAACCCGTCGAACGTGCCGAAGTCCCCCTCCACGTCGACCCGCTCCAGCGTGAGCAGCTTCCCGTCGGGCAACATCTTGCCGTCGTGGTGGTACTCCCCCAGGCCTGGCATCGCGGCCGCGCTGTCGTAGATCTCGCCGTCGAACAGGTCGACCAGCCGCGGGCGCGCCAGCTCGTTCGGCCCCCAGCCGCCGCCCCATTCGAACAGGTTACCGCCGTGGTACCGGAACTCCATCGACACGCCCACACCCACCGGCGTGTCGAACCACCAGCGGTTGTTGCCGTCGCGGTCGATGACCTCCACCCGGTTCCGACTCTGGTCCCAACACTCGGCGTGGTTCACCAGGATGTAGTCGAGGCCCGCGTTCGGGGTGGTGTCGACGTTCACGTCGACCATCTTCGCGTTCCGCTCGCCGGTGTGCACCGAGAACGTGGCCGGCGCGGCCGACGCCGGGCACACCGCGGCGGCGACGCAGTCGTAGTCCGAGTCCGCGAGGAGGCCCGGGATCCGGAGGGTGTGCGAGGTGCCCACCGCCACGTCTTCGACCAGGTGCACCTCGGTCGAGTCGGTCGCGAGGGTACACGCGACCGCGGCGGTGGCGGCCACCGTGGTGCCGAACGAGATCTCGAGCTCGTTCTCGTGCCACGGCTGGTCGGTGGTGACGTCGATCACGCTCTGCGACGGGTCCACGTCACACGGGTCGGGCGGGTCGGTCTGGGTGTCGGTGTCGGCGTCCGAGTCGCTGTCGGCGTCGGCGTCGGCGTCGGCGTCGGCGTCCGAATCAGTGTCGGTGTCTGTGTCGGCGTCGGCGTCGGTGGTCGGATCGGGTCGGTCACGCTTCGGGTCGTCGGACGTACAGGCGAGCAGGGCGAGCCACATCGGCGCCTCCGACCGCGGAGCTTACCTCAGCCCCGCGTCGAGCAGCGCCTGCCATCGACCGCGCGGCACCACCCGCTCGATCACCTCGGTGTTGCCGACCTTGTACGCGCCGATCGCCCCGGTGGGGACCCCGTCGAGCACCCCGACCACCGTGCGGATCCACCCGCCGTGGCCGAACAGCAGCGTGTCGGCGCCGTCGTCGTGCGCGGCGAGGAACCCGAGCGCGCGCCGCGCCAACACCTGGTGGGACTCGCCGCCGGGCGGGCCCCGCTCCCACGACAGCAGCGCCGCCATGTCGCCCGACTCGCGCAGCGAGCGGATCGTGCGGCCCTCCCACTCGCCCAGGTGGCGCTCGCGCACCGCGGCGTGCGCGACCACCCCCGGGGACCGGCCGCCCCACGCGAGGGCGGCGGTGTGGACCGCGCGGGCCAGGTCGGACGACACGACCCGCGCCGGCGAGATCGGGGCCAGCGTCGCGGCGGCGGCCTCGGCCTGGGCGACCCCGGCGGGGGTGAGCGCCACGTCGCGGTGGCCCGCGAGCCACCCCTCGGCGTTCGCCGCCGATTCGCCGTGGCGCACGAACCAGTACCTACTCGGCACGGGAGAGCACGATCCGGGTGTTCGCGTCGACCTGCTCGTTCACCGTGCGCTCCCCCCACCCCAGGACTTCGGTCCGGGCCGCCGTCGCTCGCCGGGTCACAGGCGGGCGACCGCCGCGCTCACCCGCTCCTCGAGCACCAGCAGCGCCGCCGCCGAGGTGTCGCGCCCGAGCAGATCGTTGACGTGTGAGCGGACCTGCGCGAGCCCGCCGGTCGCGACCTCGGGCTCGAGCGCGTCGACCGAGCGCCCGCGCACGTCGACCGCGCACTTGCCCACCGCCTGGCGCAGCAGCGCCTGGAACCGGGTGTACAAGATCCGCATCGCCAGCGGGTCCCACTTCCCGGTCGCCGGTCGGCTCGCGATGTCGTCGAGCACCTGCTGCAGCCCGCTCGCGCGGCCCACCGCCAACGTGCGCACCGCCACCACCTCGATCGGGGTGTTGCTGCGCTTGTGCTCGGCCCACACCATCAGCGCGATGTTCAGGTACTGCGCCTTCAGGATGTGGCGGGCCACGTCGTCCGGGATGCCCTGCGCGAGGAGGTGCTCGAGCTTCGCCTTGTTCGCCGCGGTGACCTCACTCGACTGCAGGTCGTAGATCCGCTCGGCGGTGACGCGCATCTCCTCGATCACGTCGTCGGCCGGGATCGTCCCGTGGGACGACAGCCAGTACAACATCACCTCGCGCGCGCCCTCGTCCACGTCGATCCACGCCTGGTACAGCGGGGCGAGGCGCACGGTCGACCGCAGCTCCTCGAGCGCGTCGCGCACCAGGTGGAACCGCGCGATCCGAGCCGCCTTGCGGTACGCGTTGGTGATCTCGCCCACCGACGCGCCCACCGACTCGATCACGATCGGGTAGAACGCAGCGCCCGCGTCGGCCATCACCCGGGTGATGGTCTGGGTCACCGCGATCTCGTTCGCCAACATGTGGTTCGCGATGTCGTTCGGGAACCGCTCCTGGATCACCTTCGGGAAGTACGTGCGCAGCAGCACGTCGTACCCGGGGATCTGCTTCGCGTCGCCGCCGAGCAGCTCGCGCTTGACGTACATCTTGACCCAAGACGACAACACCGCGAGCTCGGGCCGGGTGAGCCCGAGGCCCGCCGCGGCCCGCCGCTCGAGCTCGGACTCGGTCGGCAGATCGAGCGTGGACCGATCCCGGGCGAACTCGCGCTCGATGAACGCGATCGCGCGGCCGAACGGGAAGATGTTCTCGCGCGACCGGATCTCGTCGCGCGACAGCTGGCGCCCGTGGGCGTCGTTGTCGGCGAGCACGAGCTGCGCGACCTCGTCGGTCATCTGCTCGAGCAGCACGTTGCGCTGCTCGGTGGTCATCTCGCCCCGCTCGACCACCCGGTTCAGCAGGATCTTGAGGTTGACCTCGTGGTCGGACAGGTCCACCCCGGCCGAGTTGTCCATCGCGTCGTTGTTCAGCCGGACCCCGCGGAGCGCGGCCTCGATCCGTCCCTTCTGGGTGAAGCCCAGGTTCCCGCCCTCACCGATCACCTTCGCGCGGAGCTCGGTGGAGGAGATCCGGATCGCGTCGTTGCTGCGATCGTCGGCGTCGGCGTCGGTCTCGGTCGACGCCTTGACGTACGTGCCGATCCCTCCGTTCCACAGCAGGTCCACGTCCATCTTCAGGATCGCCCGGATCACGTCTTCGGGTTGCGCCTGGTCGGCCGCGATCCCGAGCATCAGCTGGCACTCGGGCGACAGCGGCACGCTCTTCGCGCGCCGGTCGAACACCCCGCCGCCCTTCGAGATCAGGGTGGTGTCGTACTTGTCCCACCCGCCCATCGTGTCGAACAGCCGCTTGCGCTCCACGTAGGTCCGCGCGGCGTCGGGCGCGGGGTCGAGGAAGATGTGCAGGTGGTTGAACGCGGCGAGCAGCCGCAGGTGAGGTGACTCGATCAGGCCGTTGCCGAACACGTCGCCGGACAGGTCGCCCACGCCGACCACGGTGACGTCCTGGTTGTACGGGTCGACCCCGAGCTCGGCGAAGTGACGCTTGACCAGCACCCACCCGCCGCGGGCGGTGATCCCGACCTTCTTGTGGTCGTACCCGTTCGACCCGCCCGACGCGAACGCGTCGCCGAGCCAGAACCCGTACTCGATCGAGATCGCGTTCGCGGTGTCGGACAGGTGCGCGGTGCCCTTGTCGGCGGCGACCACCAGGTACGGGTCGTCCTCGTCGTGGCGCACGACCCGCGGGGGCGGCACCAGCTTGCCGCCGGCGCTGTTGTCGGTCAGGTCGAGCAGGGCCCGGATGTAGGTCTTGTACAGCTCGTCGGCCTGGCGCCGGCGCTCGGCCGGGTCCCGCGCGGCGTTCTTCAGGAAGAAGCCGCCCTTCGAGCCAGTGGGGACGATGACGACGTTCTTCACCCGCTGGGTGGTGACGAGGCCCAACACCTCGGTGCGGTAGTCGTCGCGGTCGGACCACCGGAGGCCGCCGCGGGCCACCTTGCCGAACCGCAGGTGCACGCCCTCCACGTCGCGCGAGTGGACGTAGATCTCGAACATCGGCTTGTTCGACGGCATCATCCGGACCTTCGCCGGATCGAGCTTGAACGAGATGTACCAGCTCTTCCGGTCGTTCCGGTAGAAGTTGGTGCGGACGGTGGCGTCCATCAGGTTCGCCACGGTCGACACCAGCAGGTCTTCGTCGTGGGCCTGGATGTACCGGAGCTCGTCGGTCACGGTCTGGGTGGCGGCCTTGATCTGGAACGTGCGGTCGCCCTGCAGGTCCGGGTCGAACCGCGCGTGGAACAGGCGGATCAAGCTGGCGAACATGATCGGGTGCGCGAGCATGATCTCGATCATCCGCAGCACCGACAGCTTCATCCCGATCTGGCGGCTGTACCGCAGGTACGCGCGCAGCACGTCGACCTCGGCCCAGGTGAGCCCGCCGACCACCACCAGCCCGTTGAGCCGGTCGTCGGTGAGCCGGCCCGAGAACACGTGGCCGAGCCCCTCGGTGAGCAGCGGCGCCCGCTCGAGGAACGTGGCCCGGTCGACCCCGGGCACCCCCTCGATCCGGAACGAGTCGACGAAGCAGGTCGCCGGCGCGCGCCCGTCGTCGGTGCGCGGGGTGACCTCGGTGCCGTAGCTGTCGATGACCTTGATCCCGAAGTTCGACAACACCGGGAGCAGGTCGGACAGCACCACGTCGTGCGCCTGGTACACCCGCAACATCAGGTCGCCGTCTTGCTCGTACACCTCGGCCCGCACCGGGTCCTGGCCGAGCTGCTCGAGGTGGTGCACGTCGCGGATCGTGCGCTCCACCGGGTTCGCCCGGTCCCATCCCTCGGGGAACGCCGCGCCGTACCGCTCCGCCAGCCGGTCGGCCTCCTCCTCGCCCATCAGCTGGGCGAGCGCGTCGAACAGGCGGGACTGCCACGGCGTGGCGTACTCCCGGATCCGCGCGGTGAGCGACGCGATCGCGTCGGGTCCGGGGTCGGTGACCCCGGTGAGGAAGTAGTGCAGCAGCACGGTGTCGTACCGGCCCACGAACACGCCGTGGTCACAGTACGAGGCGTGGGTGGTGGCGACGATGTCCTTCTCGAGCTGCCGCCGCAGGTCGTCGCCGAACTGGGCCTTCGGCATCGCGAGCAAGCAGAACGCGCCGTCCGGGCCGTTCATCGTGAACGTGACCCCGGTCTCGTGCTGCTGCTCGGCCTCGAACACCCGCTCGACCATCTCGCCGATCGCGTGGCGCGGCGCGGTGAACAGGAACTCGGTGGGCAGCGAGTCGAACACGTTCGCGATGCCCTTGTACCGGAACGAACCCGGACCGGTGGTGGTCTGGTCGCTCAAGATGTCGGCCAGCACCCCGCGCAGCACCGGCACGTGGCGGGAGGGCTGGGTGACCGCGCGGTAGGTGAACATCCCGCGCAGGAACAGCGGAGGTTCCCCCTCGACCTTGACCAGGATCTCGTCGATCCGGCCGGCGCGGTGCACCGGCGACTCGACCGCCCCCTTCCGCACGAACACCGTGCCCGGGAAGTGCGGGTCGGGCCACCGCCCGCTCGCGTCGTTGTGGTACGCGCCGCCGAGGCGCTGGATGCCGAGGGGCGCCTCCGACTCGACCCCCATGAACACGAAGTTCTCCGACAACAACCACTTCAGGAACGCGGCGGTCTCGCGCATCCCTTCGGATTGGTCGGGGCGGCGGTCGGCGTGGACCTCACACTTCTCGATCACCCGCTCGACCGCGCGGATCATCGACTTGAAGTCGGTGACCATCGCCACCGCGTGCTCGAGGTTGGTCGCGAGCAGCGCCGTGGCCGCCTCGAGCTCGCCCAGCGGCCCGCCGTCGACCTCGAGCAGCACGATCGACTCGGTGGCGCCGGCGTCACCGAACCCGACGATCCGGCCGGCGGCGTCGCGCTCGACCTTCAGCACCACGTTGAACCCGCCCCACTGGTTCGCCTCGCGGGTGTGCAGGTGCAGCAGGATCGTGTCCATGATGAACGGCTGGTCGGCCATGTTGACCAGCACCGCCGCCCCGCGCGAGCCGGCGCGGTGCCGGATCGCCGTCTTCCGCTCGTCGGGGGCCCGATCGAGCGCGAACCGGAACGCCTCCTCGAAGTACGCGAGCACCTGCCGCGGGGGGTGTCGCACCACGAACGGGCCGCGCAGCCGCTCGAGCGTCACCTCCACGAACGCGGAGAACAGGGGACGGAGATCTTCGCCGAGCTCTCCGGTCCACCGGGACAACGACGAGCGGATCTGGGAGTGTGATGCCGACGAGGACGTGCTGATCGCCATTTCTGGAACCTCTGAGCCGGAACTGGAGCCGAAGTCTATCTCTCCCTCCACCACATTTCCGCGTGTCCGATAAGCTGGGAGGGGAGACGATCGATGGACGGGTGGAAGGTGCGGGGGTTTGGCGTCGTCACACTCGGGGTTCTCGCGTCCTGCGCGGGCGACCCGCCGGCGCAGGAGTCGGGCGCAGACACGCAGCTCGGGGCGTGCGGCGAGAAGTCGGAGATCGCGTCGGTGGTGATCGAGGGGCGGGTGCGCGACGAGCAGCAGAACTGGGTCGCGGACGTGGACGTGCAGCTCGAGGAGTGGAACTGGGACCCGGGCACGATCCACGGCGCGGGCCGCACCGACGCGACCGGGGCGTTCTCGTTCACCGCCACGAACCTGCCGGTGCTCGAGGACTGCTGGGGCACCGCGGTCCAGTTCTGGCTGGTGGGCGAGAAGGGGTACCTGCGGGGCGAGCAGCCGATGAACCCGTACCTGATCGAGGCGTACGAGTCGGGCGCCGGGTCGGTGAACACGGGCGACGTGCCGATGATCCTGCGGGCCGACGAGTGAGGGGATCCGAGCACGTGGCGCGGATCCGCGGCTGATCACACGTCGCCGAGCCAGCCCCCGTCGTCGCCGGAGCGCCCCTCCTCGAACGACTCGCTCTGGTCGAACGACCAGGTGGCGTCGAGCTGGTGCTCGGTGGCGCCCGCTGCGCAGGTCCCCTCGAGCGTGACGGTGAGGGTGAGCGACCCCTCGGGCTCGTAGGTGAACCCGTCGATCGGGCCGAGGCTCGCCGAGAGCTCGGTCCCGTCGGGCGCGTACAACACGAGGTACGGCTCCCGGTTCAGCACCACCAGCTCGACCTCCGGCGGCTCGGCGAAGCACGGCCCCTCCACGGTCGCTGCGGGGAAGCACAGGTCCAGCACCCGGTTCGGCGCGAGCTCCCCCTCCCGCCGGGGCTCCTGCCGCTGGAGGTACGACTTACACGCGGCGAGGTCGCGCACGGCCGGCGCTCCGGGGCCGTCGAGCGTGGCGGTGACCCCCTCGCCGGTCGGGGTCAGCGACATCGACGCCGCGCCGCCGAACCACACGGTGGTGTCGTACAGCGGGTGGGTGCACCCAGCGACGAGCAACAGCCACCCGACCGACGAACGAGCCTGCACGTTCCCTCCTGTTACGGTCGTCGCCCGGCGGAGGCGCGCGCGCCATCGCGGAAGGTGACGAACTGCGAACAGAGCGTCACCGCTGGCCATTCACCGAACACGAGCCCTGGGGGGCTGGCCGGCGGGTACACGTCGCGTTCGACCAGCGGTACACCTGGGAGGGGCGCCCGCTGGCCGGGACGTTCGAGGTGGCGCGCGACCTCGCGTACACCGGGGCCACGATGGACACCGCGGTGGTCCGCGACGTGGTCGAGCGGCCGGTGTGATCACTGCACGACGGCGGTGATGGCCTGCGACTTCGCCGACCCGATCCCGCCGACCCCGCGGGCGGTCGCCGCCTGGAACGTGTACGACGCGCCGGGGACGAGGCCCGCCGACAGCGTGCGCGACACCGTGGCCACCCCGAACTCGTCGGCGGTGGCGCTCGAGATCACCCGCACCGGCCCACCGAAGTCGAGGCACAGGCCGCCCAGGATCACGGGGCACGGCCCGGCGCCGCCGGTCCCGGCGCGCATCCCGAAGGTGACCAGGTCGCCCGGCAGCGCGTCGGTCACCGTCGCGGTCCACAGCGCTCCCGGCACCACCGGGTCGATGGTCAGCGCCAGCGGGAGGTCACACAGGTCGCCGATGCCGTCGCCGTCGGTGTCGGCGTTCGTCGGATCCGCGTCGGCCGGGCAGGTGTCCACGTCGTCGCACAGGTCGTCGCCGTCGGTGTCGACCCCGGTGCACCCGTCACACACGTCGCCCACGCCATCGCCGTCGGTGTCGGCGTTGGTGGGGTCGGCGTCGGCCGGGCAGGTGTCGGCCGGGTCACACACGCCGTCGGCGTCGGGGTCCACACACCGGAGCGCCTCGATCGACGCGCCGTTCGCGCCGCCGTTCGGCGCGCCGGGGGTCATCGTGTCGAGCGTGAGCGAGGTGAGCCACCCGACCGGGTCGAGCGCGTCCTCGACCGCGGCGTCGAGCGCCGCGCCGGTGAGGTTCGCGGGCACGCCGATCGGCACCGCGAGCGCGCCGAGCAGGCCCGGACTCGTGTCCCAGCACACCGCGAACCCGTCGGCGGTGAGCGTGGTCGAGCCGTTCGTACCGTCGGCGTCGACGTACACCACGTCGGTCGACGCGAGGTCACCGCTCGAGCCGTTGCCGGTGAGGTGCAGGTCCGACGTCGGCAGCACCAGGTTCCAGTCGCCGGTCGCGGGGTCGTAGTCGAAGTCGGCGGCGGGGCCGGTGGTGCCGGTGACCACCAACACCGTGCCGGCGGGGAACACGTCGGCGAAGTCGCCCATCGCGGTGAACCGGTACCCGGAGAACTTCGCCTCGGTGGACGAGGTCGAGTCACCGACCGAGAACAGCTCGAGCTCGGCGGCGGTCAGGTCCTGGGTCAGCACCAGCTCGACCCACTCGTCGGTCGACGTGAGGTTACCGCTGCGGAACAGTTCGTTCACCACCAGCGGGGCGGCGAACGACGACGACGACAGAGCTGCGACGAGCATGGGGGACCTCCGAAGGCGCCGGGGCATAAGCCGGCGATCGTCCCCCCACAACCCGAGTCGCGCCGACACCCGACCGTCACCGCGGAGAGACCTCCACCCCGCGGACCCGGGTCCAGCCGACCTCGATGTCGCCGATCCGGCTCGACGGCAGGTCGCGCGGATCGGCGGTCAGCGCGATCAGATCCGCGGGCGCGCCCACCCGGATCACCCCGCCCGGCTGGTGTGCGGCGTGTGCCGCCCCGCGGGTGTACGCCGCCACCGCCGCCTCGACCGACAGCGGCAGGTCGTCGCCGAGCGGGTCGCCCACGCCGTCGCCGTCGGGGTCGCGCCGGGTGACCGCGACCTCGATCCCCTGCAGTGGATCGAGCGACGACACGGTCCAGTCGCTGCCGAACGCCAGCGGCGCCCCGGCCGCGGCCAGATCGCCGATCGGGTACAACCCGGCGGACCGCTGCGGGCCGAGGCCGGGCCAGGTCAGGTCCACCACGTAGTCGTCGGCGTACGCCCACAGGGGGGAGAACACCGCCGACACCCCGAGCGCGGCGAACCGCGGCGCGTCGGCCGGGTCGACGCACTCGAGGTGGGCGATCCCGAACCGGGGCCCGCGTGGCGCGGCCTCGACCGCGTCCAGCGCCTGCCGCACCGCGCGGTCGCCGATCGCGTGCAGGTGCACGTCGAACCCGGCGGCGGCGAGCGCCCCCACCGTCTGTCTCAGCGCGGCGTCGGTCCACAGCGGCTCACCCGAGGTGCCGGTGTCGAGGTACGGCGCGAGCATCGCGGCGGTGCGGGCCTCGATCACCCCGTCGACGAAGATCTTCGCCGCGATCGGCGCGACGTGGTCCGACGCGAACCTGCGCCGCCACCGGACCGCGCGCGCCACGTCGCCGGGCCCGTCCACCTCGATCGCGACCGTCACCGTGGCGTGGAGCTCCCCGCGCCGGTCGAGCGCCCGGTACGCGCGCAGCGCCCCGCGGTCGCGCCCCGCGGCCTCGAACAGCCCGGTGATCCCGTGGGCGTTGGCGTGTGCCACCGCGCGGGCCACGCCGGCGCGCCACTCGGCCCCGGTGGTGCGGGGGACCCGCTCGGCCACCCGCTCGGCCGCCGACTCCCGCAGCACCCCCGACGGAGCGCCCGAGGGGTCGCGCTCGAACCTCCCGCCGGGCGGATCGGGGGTGTCGGCCCGCACCCCGGCCCGCCGCAGCGCGACCGCGTTCGCCCACGCCGAGTGGCCGTCCTCCGCCCACAGGAACACCGGCCGGTCGGGGAACGCGGCGTCGAGCGCGCCGTCGGGGGGCCG
The DNA here is from genome assembly GCA_040080105.1 of Myxococcota bacterium. Classification (GTDB taxonomy): domain Bacteria; phylum Myxococcota_A; class UBA796; order UBA796; genus JACKER01. Next base: position 16,871 of record JBEBJC010000009.1, on the reverse strand, counting down.
GGCGTCGGGGAACGCCGCGAGGGACCACCCGCCGCCGACCAGCCACCCTCGACCGCCGTCGTCACACGCGCGCACCGCGGCGAGCGCGCCGTCGAGGTCGGTCGCGTCGCCGAGGCCGCACTGGCCGAGCTCGACGCCGCCCTCCGCCGGGTGGAGGTGGGCGTCGACGAACCCCGGGAGCACCACCGCGCCAGCCGCGTCGGTGCGCTCGGTGTCGGGTCCGACCCACGCGGCGAGGCCGGCCTGGTCGCCCACGTACACCACCCGCCCGCCCGCCACCGCGATCGCCTCGGCGCGCGGGCGCTCGGGGTCCATCGTCCACACGTCGGCGTGCTCCACCACCCAGTCGGCCGTCATCGCGGCATGGTACCCTGGCCCGCATGATCGTCGTGTGGTGGGCCGGGTGCGCCGAAGATCCGGAGGTGGTGTTCGCTCGGGCCCGCGAGGCGCGCGACGTCGAGGCGCTGGGCGCGTCGTGCGACGGCGGGCGCCTCGAGGCGTGTGCGCTCGCGGCCGACGCGGCCTCGGCCGGCGATCCCCGCCGCCGGGGGTGGGACGAGCGCGGGTGTGAACACGGCGTGGTCGCGAGCTGTCTCCGGCGGTCCGAGTCGCCGTCGGACCCGTTCCGGGCGGGTGCTTGTGCGCTCGGCGATGCGGGCGCGTGCCTCGACGCGGGCGACGCGGCGCGGGAGGCGGGGGACCGGGCGACAGCGGCCGAGCGGTACGGTGCGCGGTGCGCGCTGCTCCCGGGCGACGCGGCGTGTACGCTGGCCGAGCGGATGAAGGCCCCGCCCGACCCGCCGGTCGACGTCGACCCGGCGGCGCTGTGGGCGAAGTGTGACGCCGACGACGGCCTCGCGTGCCTCCACCTCGCGCAGGTGGTGGCCGCGGGCGCGCCCCTGCCGGAGGGGGCGAAGCCGGTGGAGTGGCTGCGGAGCCAGGCGTGTGACCTGCAGGTGGTGTACGCGTGTGCCCCACATCATTGGTAGTTCCTCCTTCGCGGCGGCGGAGGTTCGCAGAGCGGATCCGACGAGTCGAGGAGTCCCGGACCGGATCTGGTGCCGGGGGTGGATGCCATGATCCGTGACGCCATCGGTTGGCTGGCGTGGCTCGGTTGCCCACAGCAGCCAGCGCCGGGCCGGCCCGATCCCGAGCCCGTACCCCCGCCCGAATGCGGAGCGCCAGTGCGCGCCGATCGACCGCGGCTGACCGGTGACCAGCGCGACGACTACGTGGGCAGGTGGTTGGACATCGCCGATCTCGATGGCGATGGCTGCCACGAGGTGCTGGTGAGCGAGAGCTACGAGTGGCATCAGCTCCACTACCGAACCACCGCCGATCGGACGACCGAGCCGCAGCCGAGCGCGGTTCACATCCTACGAACGGACGCCGCGAGCGGGCACATCGCCAACCGGTCGTGGGCCCAGATCCCGGCCACCACCTGGCTCGGGGCGATCGGCTGGGGGCAATCCACCGCCATCCTGGGCGATGGAACGATCGCCGTGCGGGGGCTGCTCGATACGTTATCCGAACCGATCCAGGTGGTGGCGATCCCGAGCGGCGGCGGGGTCGTCGATCCGCGGAGCCGCCAGGGCTACATCGTGGACCCGAACCCGGGTTTTGGTTGGGGACCTGTCACCGTGGGGCGATGTGGCGACGGAGACCTGTGTGTCTCCACCTTCGACAAGGCATATGACACCAACGACTACTCCGGCCAGGTCCTTAGATTCCACGCCCCGATCACAGGACCGGTCGACCTGGAGCAGCCCACCACTGCGATTTTCGGCGACGACGGCGACCGTGCAGAGGTCTTCGAAGGTCGCATGGATCTCGATGGAGACGGTCACGCCGACTGGGTGATCGGAGCGTACTACCGCAATGTGGGTTCCGGCGCGGTCGGGGTGGTGCACACGGCGGTGTCCGGCGCTCACGGACTGTGGGACGTCGCAGAAGCAGCTTACGTAGGGACCACAGCCGGAGGCTATTTCGGCCTGTCGGTCACTGCTGGCGACCTCGACGGCGATGGCCTGGGCGAGGTGGTCGTGGGCGCGCCCATGTCCTCCGAGCCCGGGCTGTACGTGTTCCGCGGCCCACACGACACCGACCTGTCCGACACCGAAGCCTACCTGCAGATCCCCGGCGCCAGCGGCAGTTGGATCGGCTACGGCGCGGGCATCGGCGACCTGGACGGCGACGGCGCGGCGGACCTGGTGGTGGGGCGCCCGCAGTCCACCTACACGGGGGAGGTGCCCGGGGAGGTGCTGGTGTACCTCGCCCCCACCCCCGGAGTGTGGACCGAGTCCCAGGCGGACGTGGTCCTCACGTCGGGCGTCGGCGAGCCCGACGGCTTCGGCCTCGCGATCGAGATCGCCCAGCTCGACGGCGACGGTCGGGCGGACCTCGTGGTGGGCGCGCCGGTCGATCCCACCGCCGGGCGGGAGGCCGGCTCGGTCACCTTGGTGTTCGCCGCCTCCATCCCGTGGTGAGGATCGTCGTCACTCGGCCTGTCCTCCGTGGTGAACGCCGGGCGGCGTCGACGGTGTCGTCCGGCCCGTGTTCGCTGGTTCGTTCGACGCGTGGGGATTGACCGCCGCGCCCGCGGCATGTACCATTTCGGTCAGCGAGGTGGTGATGCGGTGGATCCTGTTCGCGTCGGCGACGTACGCAGACGACGAGGGGGGGGGGCTGCGATCTGCCCCCGCCGCCGGAGGTCGCGGCCTCGGCGCCGCAGTGGGTAGCGGGTGAGGCGGGGAGCGCGTCGCTGCTGCTCACCGCCGACCCTTCGCGGGCGGAGCGGTGGCAGGTGGAGGTCCAGCTGCGGCTCGGCGTCTTGTCGTACACCTGGGTCGAGGACGCCGCGCCCGCGGCCGACGGGATGTTGTCGATCACGCTCCACCCGCCCGCGGCCGCGTTCGTCCACCCGCTGGCGCAAGACTACGTGAGCGACCTGGCGCTGCGGGTGGTGGGTCTCGACGCCAGCGGGCGCCGGGTGGTCACCGTCGAGGCTCCCGCGGCGTACCTCGCCTGGCCCGCGGGTGCGACCGGAGCGCCGGCGGTGTGGGACGGCGCGACGATGGCAGCCCTGGCGCCGTACGGGGTCGTCGATCCGGTGCTGCGCGGGTCGCTCACGCTGGTCGAGGCGGTGGATCGGGTGTTCCCGCCGCTGTACGGCGGCGCGGTGGTCGACGAGACGCCGGCAGGTGACGAGTGATCGCGGCGCTGTGGGGTTTGGCGTCGAGCGCGTCGACGGTGAACGTGACGTTGTGCGCGGTGGTGGACGTGGACTACTCGGACACGTCTGTGGGGGACCGGTGGACGGACGGGTCGGACAGGCCCGCCCGGGGCTTTCACGCGAAGGTGTACGACCACACGTCGTCGACCTGGGTGTGGCCGGACGCGACGGGCGACTGGGCCGCGCTGGAGGACGGCGACTCGATGACGGGGTGCACGACGTCGTTCGTCGCGACGTCGGGCCACACGTTCGACCTGTACGTGCGGTCGTCGGCGGAGGTGGACGGCCACACAGTGAACGCGTACGACGGCGACGTGAGCCCGACCTACGCGCAAGCGCTGCCGATCTACGACTACCCGATCTCCGCCAGTTCGGTGATCTACGGCTCCCCGCTGAACGGGAGCACGGAGCCACGGTGGAACCACCTGGCGCTGGCGGCGTTCGCGATCAAGAGCTGGGACGGGACGACGGTGGCGGACACGTACAACTTGTATGAGGACAACGGCAGCTGCGGGTTCGCGAACGTCAACGGGGCGCACTTCCACGCGAACTGCGGGAAGCGGAAGTTCGTGGTGGCGCACGAGCTCGGGCACGTGGTGACGTTGAAGTCGGACCCGGGCGGAGGGACGGACGACCCGGCGGGTCTCCCGGAGGACTGCGACGGTGGGTATGCGCTGCGAAAGCGGTACGCGAAGAATGCGTTCACCGAGGGCGTGGCGGACTTCTACTCGGCGCTGGTGTGGAACGTCGCTGCGCTGAACGCCGACTGCGACTGGGCCTACAACGCCCTTGATTTCGACCTTTCTGGAGGCACGGATACACTCGCCGCTGACCCCGTCGCTTGTGTAGGGGACCCCATCGACAGCCTCTCCCCCGACCCTGGGGATCGGGACTGGCTACGGCAGCTGGTCTTAGAGACGGATGTCGCTCCGGATTGCGACGGTGAACTCGACAACCGCCTGACCAACTACGACTTCACCCGCTACGCCTGGTCGATCATCACCATCGAGCAGGTGCCGATCGTCGACTTCTGGCAGGTGTGGGACGCCGCCGACGTTCGCACCTCCGACGGTGACGACAACGGGGTGGGCTCGCTCGGGAGCACGTCCACCGCCGACGACACCTTGGTGCGGTGGGAGCAGGCGATGGACGACAACGGGTACCTCACCGAGCACCAGGCGCAGGCCGATCACGGGCTCGTCCATGATCCGTGACGCCGTTGGCTGGCTGGCGTGGCTCGGTTGCCCACAGCAGCCAGGGCCGGGCCGGCCCGATCCCGAGCCCGTACCCCCGCCCGAATGCGGAGCGCCAGTGCGCGCCGATCGACCGCGGCTGACCGGCGACCAGCGCGACGACTACGTGGGCAGGTGGTTGGACATCGCCGATCTCGATGGCGATGGCTGCCACGAGGTGCTGGTGAGCGAGAGCTACGAGTGGCATCAGCTCCACTACCGAACCACCGCCGATCGGACGACCGAGCCGCAGCCGAGCGCGGTTCACATCCTACGAACGGACGCCGCGAGCGGGCACATCGCCAACCGGTCGTGGGCCCAGATCCCGGCCACCACCTGGCTCGGGGCGATCGGCTGGGGGCAATCCACCGCCATCCTGGGCGATGGAACGATCGCCGTGCGGGGGCTGCTCGATACGTTATCCGAACCGATCCAGGTGGTGGCGATCCCGAGCGGCGGCGGGGTCGTCGATCCGCGGAGCCGCCAGGGCTACATCGTGGACCCGAACCCGGGTTTTGGTTGGGGACCTGTCACCGTGGGGCGATGTGGCGACGGAGACCTGTGTGTCTCCACCTTCGACAAGGCATATGACACCAACGACTACTCCGGCCAGGTCCTTAGATTCCACGCCCCGATCACAGGACCGGTCGACCTGGAGCAGCCCACCACTGCGATTTTCGGCGACGACGGCGACCGTGCAGAGGTCTTCGAAGGTCGCATGGATCTCGATGGAGACGGTCACGCCGACTGGGTGATCGGAGCGTACTACCGCAATGTGGGTTCCGGCGCGGTCGGGGTGGTGCACACGGCGGTGTCCGGCGCTCACGGACTGTGGGACGTCGCAGAAGCAGCTTACGTAGGGACCACAGCCGGAGGCTATTTCGGCCTGTCGGTCACTGCTGGCGACCTCGACGGCGATGGCCTGGGCGAGGTGGTCGTGGGCGCGCCCATGTCCTCCGAGCCCGGGCTGTACGTGTTCCGCGGCCCACACGACACCGACCTGTCCGACACCGAAGCCTACCTGCAGATCCCCGGCGCCAGCGGCAGTTGGATCGGCTACGGCGCGGGCATCGGCGACCTGGACGGCGACGGCGCGGCGGACCTGGTGGTGGGGCGCCCGCAGTCCACCTACACGGGGGAGGTGCCCGGGGAGGTGCTGGTGTACCTCGCCCCCACCCCCGGAGTGTGGACCGAGTCCCAGGCGGACGTGGTCCTCACGTCGGGCGTCGGCGAGCCCGACGGCTTCGGCCTCGCGATCGAGATCGCCCAGCTCGACGGCGACGGTCGGGCGGACCTCGTGGTGGGCGCGCCGGTCGATCCCACCGCCGGGCGGGAGGCCGGCTCGGTCACCTTGGTGTTCGCCGCCTCCATCCCGTGGTGAGGATCGTCGTCACTCGGGCACCGACCACGGGGAGCGCTCGAACCCGGTCGTGAGCCACTCGCCCGGGTCGACCGCCACCACGTCGACCTCGAGGCCCCAGTGCAGGTGGGGGCCGGTGCTCTGCCCGGTCGAGCCGAGCAGCCCCACGATCGTGCCCGCGTCCACCCGGTCGCCCTCCTTCACCGAGATCTCCTGCAGGTGGTTGTACGAGGTCGCCACGTGGTGGCCGTGGTTCACCACCACCACGTTGCCGAAGATCGCTTGCTCGTGGGCCACCAGCACGAGCCCCGCGGCGGCGGCTCCCACCGGCGTGCCCGGCGGCTCGGACAGGTCGAGCCCCAGGTGGTGGCTCTTCTTGCCGTCGCTGTACGAGCGGTACTTGCCGAACGGGCTCGACATCTCCGCCTCGGGGATCGGCTCCACGAACGGGCCCGACCACGCCGCCTCCGGGATCGGATGGGCGTACGCCGCGTTGCGCTCCGCCCGCATCTTGTCGATCGCCGCCTGGTCCTTGCGCGCCTCCTTCTGCTTCTTCGACAGCCGGATGTACCCGCCCGCCTCGAACGCGGTGGCGGCGATCTCCACCGTCGACTCGAGTCGGGTCAGGTTGCCGAGGGGGTCGCTCGCCTCGATCCGGATCGGGTGGGGGCCGGGCGGCTCGCTGATCTCGATCCCGCGCAGCCCGCGCCACGCCCCGTCGACCGGGTACAGCTCGACCCGCGCCTCCACTGGAGGGTCCTCGGCGGACTTGCCCATCACCTGCACGATCATCACCGGCGCGATCAGCGGCTCGGGCGACCGGACCCACACCGCGAGGGTCTTGCCTTGCGCGGCGGTCGGCGGGGCGAGCTCGAGCGGCGGCCCGGTGCGGTCGGTGGTCACCGTGACCCGGGCCTCGGCCGGGTTGTGGAACCAGCTGCGGTCTTCGGCGCGCAGCACGAGCTCGTGTGGCCCGTCGGGGAGCTCGGGCAGCCTCCACCGAACCTTCCCGTCGGGCGGCAGCTCGAGCGGGATCGGCGCCGCGCCGTCGATCGACACCGACGCCGAGGCGACGCCGGGCACCGCGTCGATCGCGGTGAACACGAGCTCGGCCTCGCGCACCGTCTCGGTGGGTGCCTCCACCGACACCGCCGGCCCCTCTCGGTCCAGCGCCGCGCACCCCGCGAGCGTCCACATCGGTCCTCCTGCGGACGGGAGTATGCCGCACCCGGGGCACCGGCGGCGGGGCGGCCCGCGGGGTATGGTCGTGCGGATGTGGACGCTCCTGTGTTCGGCGGCGCTCGCCGTGTCGCCCGCCTGGCTCCGCGACGGGGCCGACCTGGTGACGATCGACGCGGGCCAGGTCGACGCCGCGCTGTACCGCGGTCCGACCACCCGGTACCTCCCCGCGATCGAGACGTCGGTCACGGTGGGCGGGGCGGTGCGGCCGGCGCTGGCGGTGGTCGATGTGGCGGGCAGCTGGAGCCGCGTGTCGCCCGAGGTCGCGGCCACGTTGGGCCTCGAGGTCGAGTTCACCCGGCTGCAGGGCGAGTGGACCCAGATCGCGTCGATCGACGCGCTGAAGGTCGGTGAGCTCACGATCACCGGGCTGCACCTGCAGGTCGATCCACGGGCCCCGGGCCTGGTGCTGGGGCTGTCCACCCTGCCCGAGCTCGCGGTGGCGCTGCTCCCGTCGGAGTCGGTGGTTCGGTTCGTCCCGGCGAAGCAGGGTCCGGCGCTGGTCGCGAGCGTCGGCACCCCGATCGCCGTCACCCGCCAGCCGGCGCGAGGGTTCCGCACCGCCGCCGGCACCCTGCGCGGCGACGGGCTCACGCTGCGGGTCCCCGGCGCGCTCCGGTGGGGCGAGGCCCAGGTGCCGGGCACCGTGCACGTGCGGACCGATCTGCCGGTGAGCCGGGTGGCGCCGTCGACCCGGCTGCCCGACCCGGTGGTGCGCGCGGGGGTGCCGTACCACGACGTGGGGACCCAGCTCGGCGAGGTGCGGCTGGCCGACACGTGGATCGAACAAGACCCCGGGATCGGCGACCCGGCGCCCGACTTCGCCGCCGCGCTCGGGTACGACGTGTTGTTCTCGCTCGACCTGGCGGTGTCGGCCGCGGACGGGATCGTGGCGTTTCGACGGGCCCCCGAGGTCGGGTGGGAGAACGCGACGCCGGTGTCCATCGCGTTCGCGCGCGAGCGGTACGCGCAGGAGGAGGCGCGCGCCAAGGCCACCGGCGACGTGACCGTCGGCCCGACGGATCCGAAGGTCGAGATCTCGTTCGACGGCCCGAAGCGCGCGTCCATCCCGCTCGGCGACCCGGGCAACCCGAGCGTGCGCGACCGGAACCTCGACCTGGCCGAGACGTTGTGGTGGGGCGGCGATCTCGACGCGGCGATCCCGTACTACTTGGCCGCGTCGAGGTACGCGGGCGACCACTGCTCGGCCCACCTACTGCTCGGCGAGCGGCGCCTCGCGTGGGCCGGGGTGCAGCTGCTCGACTCGGTGGTCGGGCGGCTGGTGATCGACCCGATCGAACGGGCCGGCACGTTGTGGGACACGTGGCTCGCGCTCGACGAGGCGGAGCGGGCCGCGATCGCCGAGGGGCGCGGCGGGCCGAAGGGCTCGCTGCAGGTGTACCAGCCCGAGGACTGCCGGGTGGCGTACGGGCTGCTCGCCGCGGTGCAGCGGGCCCGGGGCGACACCGAGGCGGTGAACGCCCTCGAGGGGGCGCACCTCGCCGCCCACCCGGCGATCGCGTACTCGCGCGCGCTGGTGGCGCTGAGTGACGGGCGGTTCGGCAGCGCCGACCCGCTGCTGTCGGTGGCGAACTCGATGGCGGCCGTCGAGCCGGTCGACCTGCAGGTGGCGGTGGCGAAGGCGAAGGCCGGGCAGGCGCAGGTCGAGGCGGTGGAGGCGATCGCGTCCGAGCTGCCCGGCTACCCGAGTGACCACCCGCTGACGGTGGCGCTGGGCCTGCTCGAGGCGGCCGAGCTCACCGCGCGCCCCGAGCTGGTGGTCCGCCGCGCGGTTCGGGCGGACGACCGGTGGGTGCCGGGGCAGCTCGCGTTCGCGCTCGCCTCCCACACTGCGCCTCCGCCGTGGGACGACACGGTCGAGCTGCAGAGCCCGGGCAGCCCGCAGATCGCGTGCCAGAAGGCGGTGTGGCTCGCGTTGTCCGGCAAACCCCACGAGGCGAGGTACGTGCTGAAGCTGGAGAAGTGGCCCGGGTTCGCCGACTGGTGGACCGCGAGCGCGGTGGTCGCGTGGGCGCAGGGCGACGAAGTCGGGATGAAGACCGCGCTCAACAACCTCACGCTGCGGTTCCCGCTGCTGCCGGTCGAAGATCTGGGGCTCGACATCACCGAGGCTCCGGCGGTCGCGCCGTAAGGGCCCTCCCCAGAGGGGAGAGGGGGCCGGCCAGAGCGGCCGGCCAGAGCCGAGGTGCTTCCCCTCAGAGGAGCGGGGCCGCGAACACGTACACCGCGCCGCTGGCCTCGGCCCCTTGCACGTCGCCGGGCGCCCCGACCGCGAGGTCCCACGCGCCGTCTCCGGTGGCGTCTCCGTCGGCGGACATCGTCAGGCCGAACAGGTCTTCGGCGCCGGCGCCGACCAACACCCGATCGGCGCTGGTGGCGTCGAGGGTGCCGCCGACCCGCCCGCCTGCGTACAGCTCGACTCTGCCTGGGAGGTCGACGCCGCCGTACCTGTCGCGGGGGCAGGCGATGGCGACCTCGTCGGTGCCGTCTCCGTCCTGGTCAGGGAGGGTCTCGACCGCCACGCCGCACCAGTCGTTGTCGCGCAGCGGCTCGAACCGGGCGAGGCCGTCGGCGAGGAACCCGTCGGTGGGGATCGGGCCCTGGACGACGTACGACACGCCGCCCCGCCGCTGGGCGAGAAACGCGCCGGTGACGAGGTCGAGGTACCCGTCGCCGTCGATGTCGCCGAGGGCGATGCTGAACCCGGCCTGCCCCTCGGGCTCCTCACCGGCGAGCGACCAGCCGACGTCGGTGTCGAGCACGGTGCCGGACAGGTCTCCCGGGAGGATGAACGCGCGCCCGCCGATGTCGTCGTCTTCGCGGTACGCGGTGATCTCGACCTGTCCGTCTCCGGTGAGGTCTCCGACCTCACCGACCTGATACGCGAAGTTCTGCGAGGGGGGGAACACGGACTCGACCAGCAATCGTCGGGTGAACACGCCCGCCACCGGCTCGTCGTACACCGACAGGGTGCTCCCGCCGCCGAACAGGATCTCGTCGATGCCGTCGGCGTCGAGGTCTGCGGCCTCCATCCCCGCGGTGTAGACCGGGCGGAGCTCCGCGACGCTGTCCTCACGGTTGACCTGCGCTCCGACCCCGTCGAACAGCTCCAGGCTCGTCCACCACGGATCGCCGCTCACGAGGAAGCCCGCTTCCCAGTTCACGATGGCGAGCTCGTACCCGACCTCGTCGTAGGTCTCCGTACCCGCGACCGAGAGCTCGAACGTGCCGTCGACGGGCGCCACCTCTGCTAGCGCGCGGCTCAGTCCGCCGAGGGCGAGCCAGCTGGTGCCCAGGTGATCGGTGCCGAGGTCGACCGACTGCCCGAGGCCGTGCCAAGTGTCGCCTAGGTACAGGAACTGCGCGGCTTCGGTGGCGGGCTGCCCGAGCCCGAGCTCGTCGGCCCAGCCGTCACAGTCCTGGTCCACACCGTCGGCGATGATCTCGTCGGTCGGTGTACACGGCTCGCCGGTGTCTCCGGTCGGGGCAGAGTCCGCAGGCGGCGCGGAGTCGGTGATCGCCGAATCTGCGGGGGGTGGCGGGGGCGGTTCGGTCGTGCGGTGGCACCCGGCCAGCAGCGGGATCATCGATCCACCCCGTGGATGTCCGCGAGGTCGTCCCACACCGCCTGCCAGGCGGTCCCGGCGCCGCCGTCGTAGGTCGCGAACGCGTCCGACAGCCGGTCGGCGAGCTGGTCGGGGTCGAGACCGTCGTCGTTGGCGATCGGGTCGAGCGTCACGCCGTTGACTGTGCCGCCCTCGGGCTTGAGCAGGTTCATCACGTCGAGGATCTGGGTGAACGTCATGCCTTGCTGGACCAGCGCCCACAACACCCGGGCATAGTCGTATTCGGTCGCGCGGTTCACCACTACGCCGCCGGGGTCACACCCAGCGGGGGCCGGCAGCTCGTGGGTCATGTCGAAGAAGTAGTCGTCTTCGCCGACCGCGGGGTCGTTGGTGGTGTCGCCGCCGTCCATCAGGTTGCCGAACGCGTCCTCCCACGGCACCCCGGCGCAGTTCACCGTCTTCGGGTCGGCGTCCTGGTCCAGGTCGAAGTCCTCCGACTTGTAGTACTGCATGAAGCAGTCCGCCTCGGTGGTCTTGTTGAACACCAGCGAGGCGTAGAACTGCGCGAACCCCTCCCAGAACGCGCCGCTCTGGTACTCCTTCTGCTGCAGCTCGTGGGACGGCACCGGGTTGTTGAGGCCGTGGCAGTCGCCGTAGGCGGCGCCGAGGTCGGACTGGCCGCCCATCCCGAGCTTGCGGTGCGCCAGGTAGTGCCCGAGCTCGTGCGCGACCACGAACTTCGAGTCGGAGTCGGTGTACACCGCGTCGGCGGAGGCGGAGTAACACGACCCGCCGGACGAGCAGATCGTGTTGTACAGGGTGAACGTCTGCGGCGGGAGGCCCCCGTCGCGGCGATGGATCGCGAACGTGGCGGCGGTCATCACGTTCCACTGACGATCGCCCGTCGCGATGGTCTTGGTGGTCACGAACGGGCCGCCCACGGTCCACGAGAAGGTGATGCTGTACTCGAGCGGAGTGGTGTCGTCGTCGAGCAGCTCGATGGTGTGCCCCTCCACCTGCGCCTGGCTCCAGACCTTGATCGTATAGCTCGAGCCCATAGCGAGCCCGGTGAACGTTCGGCAGCCGGTGGTGTCGTCCGCGTAGCCGACCTGAAAGTACCCGCCTCCGGTGACCAGATCAGCGCGCCACGGTACGGCTCGGGCACTGCGTCGTCGTCGAGGTAGTCGTCCAGGTCGTACCGGACGCCGGCGGTGTAGGTCGTGTCGTCGAACTCGTGGTCGATCTGGATGCACACCTCCCGATCGACCGCCTGCGCAGGCACCGCGGCGAGCCACCCGATCACAGCGCACCTCCCGTGGGCGGTTCGACGGACGCGGTCGGATCCCCCGACACCTCGGGGGCGACCTTCGCCTGCTCGGCGAGTGACCACGCGCCGTTGGGAGCGTCTATCCGTCGCGCCGCCTCGTCGAGCCACACGGCGGTCCACCCGTCCGGCCAAACGACCCACGCAGCCTCGACCGGGTAGTCATCGGTCGCGCGGCCGTCGGTGAGCGCCACGAGGGTGATTCGCACGCGGGACAGCCAGTCGCGCTGCCAGCCGTCGAACAGCGCGGGCTCGACCGAGCCGGCGGCGGGCAACGCTACCTCCCAGGGCGGAGCGCCCACCAGATCGGACTCCCACGCGACCTGGCGACCGCCGTACAGCACCTTCCCGACCAACCGCCAGCTGTCGGCGCGCGCGCCCTCGGGTGGGTTCACCCACGGCAGGATCCCGGCAGCATCGCGGTCCCAGGTCCCCGTGCTGCGGCTCCATCGCACCTGCGGTTGAGTTAGTTCGCACCCTTGCAATACCTCGGCCCCACCTGCACTACCACAACGTTCGGAGCGGGTACGCCCTCTCCATGAACTCAACCTCGGGAGGGTACGGAAAACGACCATCATCCGAGACCCGCCGAGAAGGAATGCGAGGTCTCAGGCGTTCACGGATTGGGACTCGCTGGGCGTTCCTCCTGATCCTGACCCACGGGAGTCGCACCGATGGAGCCGGATCCCCGGTGTGGAGGTGGAGAATCTTCCCGTACTCTGTGGGCAGGATTTCACCGCGGACCTGGGTATGCCTCGGGGATCGAGTGGTGTGTTGGACGAGGTCGTCGATCGCAGCCATCGTGTGGGTACTTCGATCGTAGTAGACGTTCTCATGCGCCGATCGGAGAATCAACTGGTTCACGGCCCATACATCAGCGGGATCGCTGGTCCTGCACACGATCTGCCCACGAGGTGCCACCTTGTAGACCGCAGAGTGGTAGATCATGAGCAGGTGCCGCGGTGACAGGGGAAGGAGAACCTGCACTCCCTTACACCCGAATCCCGAGGTTCCGACCCTGGTGATGCCTTCCAGCCACTGGTTGTTCATCACGAGCCCAATGTCGCTCGTGATGAAGCCAACCGGCCCATCATTGATCAGGAGGAACTGATCGAGATCCCACATGGTGTCGGCCAGGCCCTTGGCGACATCGATCGACTCCTCGACCGATGCCTCCATGGGCTTGAGGGCGTTGTGAAAGGCCATTTCTTCATCGTGTGACAGATCGCCAGACGCCTTCAAGAGTCGACAGAGTTCCATGTTGCAGGCGTCCTTTTCGAGAATTGCTCCTGGTGTTCTGAGCCACTGCATCACTGCGAACGTGGCCATCGCCTTGGCTTTTGGATCTCCACGACGTGGAGGCGCACCCCGATCGAAGATGTCCCGGATCACGCCGGAGACGTGCTTCTCCATGAGGGACAGTTCATCTTCGATTGTCCGGTCCTTCCCGTACCAGTACGGCCGGGCGCACTGGTGCTTGATGGAGGCACCGTGGATGTGATTAGCTGTGGCGAAGTTGTAGAAGACTCACCCGTTTGCGGCCATTGTCAGATGCGAAATTCCGCAGATAGAACTGCGGGACGAAGTGCTGGCTCCGCTTCTCTGGCACATGGCACCCCCGACTCGATCGCGTAGCTGGGTCCGTGACGATCGGCAACATCTGTTCAGGTGTTCATGTGCTTACCACCACTGCGGGCCGTACCCATCCCCTACGCCGGAGCCGAGCGGCATCATCGGGACCCGCTCGACGTCGTCCTCACGGTCGTCGTCTTGGCCACTGGCCACGCCGATCACTGCCAGAGAGAGCAATAGATCTCCAGTTCGCGGGTGCTCGCGCTCGGTAGTTGTGCGGTTTCGGTCATCCACCGTCCACCCCCCGTTCGGGGCGACCGGGTCGAACCCACGACCTTGCCCAGGCTCCGGCGGTCGCGCCCGGATACGTCGGAGCCCGTGGAGCGAACCGTGGAGCCACACGACGACGACCGCGCGCTGACCCCTCCCCGGTGGAGGGGGTGGGTCGACCGCGCGCGCACCTGGGTCAACGACACCGCCGGCAAGGTCGACGCCGACGCCGCGCTGTCGGCCTCGATGGCCGCGTGCATCGAGCTCGCCGCCGCGCGGTACCCGTTCGATCCGGGCGCGCAGTGGCGTCCGGGCGAGCCGCTGAAGCTGCTGTTCGCCGGGTACTCGGGCACCCGGAACACCGGCGCCGACGTGCGGGTCGAGGAGATGATCCGCCAGGTGCGCCACCTGCTCGGCGACGACGGGTGCGAGCTGTCGATCACCACGATCGATCCGGCGCTGTCGCGCGGGTACTTCCGCACCGTCACCCAGCTCCACCTGCCGCAGATCTTCCCGCGGTTCGTGCTCGACCAGGTGCACCAGGTGCACGGGGTGATCGCGTGTGAAGGCTCGATGTTCAAGAGCAAGTTCGCCAACGCCCTCGCCACGTTCATGGTCGGGTCGCTCGGGGTGGCGTCGGCCGAGCACAAGCTCGCGGTCGGGTGGGGTGGCGAGGCGGGCAAGATGGACCCGGTGCTCGAATCGCTGGTCCGCCGGTACTGCACCGACGCGCTGATCCTGGTGCGGAACGAGGAGTCGCAGAAGGTGCTGGCCGACCTCGGCGTCGCCTCCCGCAGCGGCACCGACACCGCGTGGACGTTCGACCCCGCGCCGCCGGCGGTGGGCGAGGCGCTGCTGCGGTCGCTCGGGTGGGACGGGTCGACCGACGTGGGCGTGATCTGCCCGATCAACCCGTTCTGGTGGCCGGTGAAGCCCGACGTGCGCAAGGCCGCTGCGTGGGCGGTCACCGGCGCGTACGAGGACGCGCACTACGCGAGCGTGTACTTCCACCGCACCGGCGCCGATGTGGCCGCTGCGCAGGCGAAGTACCTCGACGGCCTCGCCGCGGCGTTCCGGACCTACCGGGCGAAGCACGCGGTGTTCCCGGTGGTGGTGGGGATGGAGGCGCTCGACCGCGAGGCGTGTGAGCAGCTGGCCGAGCGGATCGGCGCCCCGGTGGTGGTGAGCGACGACCACGACATGTACACGATGGTGTCGGTGCTCCGCCGGGCCCGGTGGCTGCTGTCGAGCCGGTACCACGCGGTCGTGTGCTCGATGGCGGGGCAGGTGCCCTCGGCCGGGGTCACGATGGACGAGCGGATCCGGAACCTGATGGCCGACCGGGGCACGCCGGAGCTCGCGCTCGAGGTCGACGACCCGGCGCTGGCCGAGAAGGCGGCCGCCACGTTGTTCCGCCTGCACGACGACGGAGACGCCCTCGCCGACGGCATCGGGCGGTGCGTGGTGAAGAACCTGGAGCGGATGGGGGGCATGGGCCGCGACTTCGTGGACCACGTGCAGCAGCGCCACCCGGAGCTGCGGTTCCGGTCGGAGCTCGGCGGGTCGGGCGACCCGTGGGTTCACCTGCCGTCGTTGCCGCCGGTGGTCGAGGCGCTGGCGCGCAGGTACGCGTAGCGGGGCGGTCGCTCAGGGCTCGAACAGGTCGGATCGACCGAACAGGATCTGCACCGAGCCGACGGTCCTGCCCAGGTGGACGTCGTCGGGCGCCGCGATCGCGAGCTCGAGCGCGCCGTCGCCGGTGAGGTCGCCGGTGCGGAGGAACACGCCGAAGAAGTCGCCGGTCCCCGGAGCCTGGCGGTTGCGGACCTGGAACGCAGCGTCGTCGGTGGTGTACGCCCCGGGCGGGAGCGGCCCGCTGAACAGCCACACGCGGCCGTCCACGACCCCGAGGGCCGGGTTGGCGGGCGCGCCGACCACGAGGTCGTCGTCACCGTCGCCGTCGAGGTCGCCTGCGGCGGAGGACACGCCGAGCCGTTCGAGGCCGTCGTCCCCCGGCAGGGTCCAGTCACTGGCCGACGCGAGGTGTTCGCCCTCGGTGGGCCCGCGGAACGCGTGGAAGGTGGCCGAGCCGTACACCATCGCGGCTCCGGTCAGCAGGTCGGCCTGGCCGTCGCCGTCGAGGTCGCCCGTCGCGAGTTGCTCCCCGAGTCGACCCTCCGGCACGTCGCCGTCAAACGTGGCCACGGCGAGGTCCCAGATTCGCTGCTCACCGTCGGGGGGATCGGACAACACCGCGATCGCGCCGAGGCCGCCGTTCCTCGCGTGCGCGCCGAACACGAGATCGTGCACCCCGTCCCCGTCTAGGTCTCCATCGTCGACGAGCCCGAATTGGACGTAGTCTCCGGGGTCCGCGCGGTACGAGGCCCGCGCGTCGCGCTCGTCGTGCGCCCCGAGGAGCGGGAGGTCGAACAGGTACACCTGACCCGCGAACGCGTAGTCTCCGACCGTCTCGTAGGTCCCGCACCACAAGAACCGGCCGCGCGGGAGGTCCAGCGTACCCATCCACGAGTGGAGGAGGCTGAAGTAGGAGCCCCGGACGGTGCCGAGCGCGTCGGCCGGTCCGAGCACATGGTCGGCCGGGTAGGGGAACGAGGCCACGTCGAACGCGTCGGTGTTGGTGGCTGCTCCGATCAGGATCGCGCCGTTCGCAGGATCGGCACGGACCCCGATCCCGAAGTTGCCGAAGCGCTCGAGCTCGTTGAGGCCGTCCGTAGCCGACGCCGCCAGGGTCCACCCACGCGCCGTCACGCGGCCCGAGGTGGCGTCGTCCTCCACCACGGTCACGCGTTCCTGCGGCGTGTACCCATACGGCCATTCGTGGTTTCGGGTCTCGCTGACGAGCAGCTCGAGCTGCGGGTCACCATCGAGCTGGTCGAACCCGAGGAACCACCCGGCCTGAAGGGACCACTGCCCGATGAGGCGAACCTCGGGGACGCGAAACGGGTCGTCGGGAGGAGCGGCGGTGTCGCTGGTGTGGGGGGTGGGGGTATCGGCGGAGGTGTCGTCGGGTGACCCGGAGGGGTCGACGCCGGGT
>JBEBJC010000466.1:0-6512 GCA_040080105.1 Myxococcota bacterium | reverse complement strand
GGGCAAATTGGAGCATGAACGAGCGTCGCGCCCGGGCGCGGTCGGTCATTGCGAATTAGGGGATGTGCGCCGGATGGACCCGGCGATTCGCATTGGAGGTCCCGTGATCGGCTGGTCGTTGTTGTGTTTCGCTGCGGAGCCCGCCCCCGCGCCGACCGAGCCGGATCCGGCGCTGGACGCGCTGGCTGCCCACTACGTCACGATCCTCGATGCGCCCGTGGAGGAGGCGCGGGCGCTCGCCGCGGAGATGCTGGCGTTGGAGCGTCAGTTCGCCTGGCAGACCGGCCGGGTCCTGCTGCTCGAGGGCGCAGTGGCGCTCGATCTTCGGGAGGGCGACCGCTACCTCGACCCGGAAGGCACCGCCAAGGTGCTCGAGGAGTGGGGGAATCCGCCCGGCACCGAGAGCGAGGGCATGATCCTGCCGGCCGGCGCGCGTGCCTTCGGGCCCGAGAGCTGGGCGGTGGTGATCGAGTGGGACAGCGACGGCTGGATTGACGACAGCGACGCGGCCACCATCGACTACGACGAGCTCCTGGCGGAGATGAAGCAGGGACTCGCGGAAGCCTCGGTCGAGCGGCGGAAGATGGGACTGTCGGGCCTTTCGCTGGATGGCTGGGCCGAAAATCCGCGCTACGACGCCGCGAAGCACGTGCTGTACTGGGCGCGCACCATCCGGGACGACGAAGGCAACGGGACGCTGAACTACGAGGTCCGGGTGCTCGGACGGAGCGGGGTGCTGTCGCTGAACGCGGTCGCCGACGTGGTCGACCTGCCGCGGATTCGAACCGCGATGGAGGGTGTGCGCGGGACCGCGGTGTTTCAGGAGACACACCGCTACGAGGACTACGCGCCGGGCACCGACAAGAAGGCCGCCTACGGGCTCGCCGCGCTCGTCGCCGGCGGAGCCATCGCCGCGAAGAGCGGCCTGTTCAAGGGCCTGCTGGTCGGCCTGCTCGCCAGCAAGAAGCTCGTCGTCGTCGGTGCCGTGGCCGCCATCGGCGCTGTCCGCGGGGTCTGGGGTCGGCTCCGCGGCCGCAAGGCGGGCGAGGAGTAGCGATCACCGCTCGTGTGCGGGAGGGGCCGCGCGCGGTCGCCTGATCAGCGAGCGCGGGCCCGCTCCCACAGGTCGAGGAACTGCTCGGCCGAGCGCCACATCGGGTCGAGGTCGTACCCCATCCGCTCCATCACCTGCCACCGCTCGGGCAACAGGCTCGGGTCGGCCAGCCCTCGCGTGTCGTACGGGAGTGGCTCGGCGAGCTCGTCGATCGAACGGCACCCCCCGCGGCCGTACAGCGGCCGGTCGTGGTTCACCCAGCCGTTCCAGTCCGACGACCAGCCCACCGCGAGGCGGGTCCGCTGCTCGGACGTGAGCGCGTCGGCCGGGGCGCCGACGAGCTCCTCCGCGTGCGCGAGCACCAGCTGCTGGACCGCGTCCCAGTGCCAGGCGAACACCTCGATCGTGCCCGGACAAAGGTCCTGTGGCAGCTCGTCGGACGGGCCCCGCCGGTCGAGGATCTGCGGCGACAACCCGACCGAGAACGCACCCCCTTGGCGGTAGATCTCCAACACCTGCCGATCCGAGAACGACATGTCGCTGTGTTGCAGCCGGTCGAGCTTGCCGTGGGTCACCACCGGGGAGATCCCGTGGGCGGCGGTGACCGACAGCGCGTCGTCCACGGTCTCGGGGGACATGTGCGACAGGTCGATCAAGATCCCGGCCTGGTCGAGCTCGACGAGCGCCGCCGCTCCGCGCTCGGTGAGGCCCCGGCGCTCGCCCGCCCGCGACCGCCGCGCGCCGACCGGGTTGATCCACCGCCCCACCGCCATCGGCAACAACCCGGCGCCGCCGAGCTCGTCGTCGCGCAGGTGCACCACCGTGATCAGCGCCACCCCCTGGTCGGCCCAGAACCGTGCGTCGTCGGGGCCGCGCAGGAGCTCGTGCCCACCTTCGATCGAGTGCACCACGACCCGCTTGTCGGTGGTGGCCAGCAGCACCCGCGCCTGCTCGGGGGTCTTGGCGATCGCCCACCCGTCGGGGTGCGCGGCGACGAACGCCTCCACGTACCGCAGCTCGTCCAGGATCATCGCCCGGGCCTGGTCGGGGTTCCTCGCTTTCTCAGCGGCCATCGCCGCCATCAGAAAGATCCGGACCCCCGACGCCTCGAGCCACGGCGCGGACGCGATCTGGCGGAACTGGTGCTTCCAGCGGCGCGCCGGTGTGCGGTCGGTGAGGCCGCGGGCGAAGAACTTCCAGGTGAGGTGCATCGCCGGGTGGCCCTGCCAGTCGAGGCTGGCCCGGACCTCGGGCGGTTCGGCGGCGACGGGTTCGGCGTACGCGAGCGGGGCGAGAAACACGAGCATCGGCCCCGATAACGCGGACGACCCCGGATCAGCCCGGCGGTCGGTGGCCACCGATCGCGGCGATCAACGCGTCGACCTCGGCTTCGGTCGTGTCCCACGCGCACATCAGCCGCACCTCGCCGGTGTGCGGGTCCCAGGTGTAGAACCGGAACCGATCCTGCAGCGCCGCCGTGAGCGCCGGGGGGAGCAGCGCGAACACCGCGTTGGCCTGGACCGGGCGGGTCGGCTCGACCCACCCGAGCCCGCGCAGCCCCCGCGCGAGCCGCGCCGCCATCGCGTTCGCGTGCGCCGCGTTCACCCGCCACAGGTCGTCGGTCAGCAGCGCCAGCAGCTGGGCGCTGAGGATCCACGTCTTGCTCGCGAGCTGGGCCGCGCTCTTGCGCAGGAACGGCACCGACCCCCGCAGCTCTGGGTTCAGCACCACCACCGCCTCGGCGAGCAGGCACCCGTTCTTCGTGCCGCCGAACGACAACAGGTCCACCCCCACCTCGGTGGTCAGCGCCGCGAGGGACACCCCGAGGCTCGCCGCCGCGTTCGACAGGCGCGCCCCGTCGAGGTGGACCGACATCCCCAGCTGGTGCGCGTGCGCGACCAGCGCGCGGAGCTCGTCGACCGTGTACACCGTGCCGAGCTCGGTCGACTGCGAGACGCTCACGCACGCCGGCTGCGCCCGGTGTACGTCGCCCTTCCCCCAGGCTTGCTGGTCGACCAGCGCCGGGGTGAGCTTGCCGTGGTCACTCGGCGTGGTCCACAACTTGAGCCCGGCGATCTTCTCCGGCGCGCCGCCCTCGTCGACGTGGATGTGGGCGCTCTGGGCGCAGATCACCGCCTCCCACGGCCGACAGACCGCCTGCAGCGCCACCACGTTCGCGCCGGTGCCGTTGAACACCGGGAACACCTCGGCGTGTGGGCCGAACACCTCGCGCACCCGGTCGGACAGCTGCGCCGTGAGCTCGTCGCCGCCGTACGCCACCCGGTGCCGGTCGTTGGCGCGCGCGATCGCGTCGAGCACCGCGGGGTGCACCGTGGCGTAGTTGTCGCTCGCGAAGCCGCGCCAGGTCATCGCCCTCCCTCACCCTCCGCCGGCCCGGCGTCCACCCGTGGGCTATGCAGTCCGACCCGGAGCGCGCCGTGCCAGGATTCGAGTCGATCGACGGCCTCACCGTCACCGAGACCGTGGCGCGCGCGCTCGCCGCCGCCGGCATCACCACCCCCACGCCGGTGCAGGCCGAGGCGGTGGGGGCGGTGCTCGCCGGGCGCCACGTGTTGCTCCACTCCGGGACCGGCACGGGCAAGACGCTCGGGTACCTGCTGCCCGTGCTGCAGCTGCTCCGCGCGAACGACGGGCACCGCGCGGTGGTGTTCGCGCCCGGCACCGAGCTCGCGATGCAGACGTTGCGGGTGGCCGACGCGGTCCGCGACGAGGCGATCACCACCGCCCCGGCGGTCGCCACCTCGAGCGCCCGGCGGCAGCGCGACCGGCTGCAGCGCAGCACCCGGCTGGTGGTGGGCACGCCCGATCGGCTGGTCGAGCTGTTCCGCACCGGGAAGCTCCGCGGCACGCGGATCGTGGTGTTCGACGAGCTCGAGGTGATCCTCACCTCGCCGGCGACCGCGTTCCTCGACGAGCTGCTGGTGCGGTCCGAGCCGAAGCTGCAGCTGGTGGTGGCGACCGCGACGATGGGCCCGCGGTCGGTCGCGTTCGTCGACCGGTGGATGCCCGACGCGGTCCGGGTCCAGCCGGCGGCCGACCCGCTGCGGCACGACATCACCCACGGGGTGGTGCGGGTGCCGCGCGGGCAGGGCAAGGAGGTCGCGCTGGCGCGGTTCGTCGAGCAGCGGGGGTGCCGCCGCGCGATCGTGTTCGTCAACGATCCGCACCAGCAGAGCCACCTGTACCGGTACCTCGGGCAACACCGCCTGTCGGCGGTCACCGTGGGGCGCGAGGGCACCAAGGCCCAGCGGCAGCAGAGCCTCGACGCGTTCCGCCGCGGCGACGCGCGGGTGTTGCTCACCAGCGACGCGGTGGCGCGCGGCCTCGACGTGCCCGACGTCCCGTGGGTGCTGCACTACGATCTGCCCGCGTCGGCCGAGGCGTACGTGCACCGGGCGGGCCGCACCGGCCGCGCGGGGAAGTCGGGGGCGTCGGTGGTGTTCGTCGAGGACGAGGGCCGCGGGCAGCTGCACCACCTCGCGCGCGAGCTCGGGATCGAGTTCGTGCCCGAGCGGCGGTAGCGGCGATCCATGGGGTAAGGTCGCCCATGGCCCGATCGACCTGGCTGTGGACCGCGCTCGCGGGGTGTGACCCGTACGCGGGCTGGCCCGACCCGTCCGCGGTGTTCCCGTGGGTGTACACCCCCGAGGAGGGTCTGCCCGCCTACGCGGACGTGCGGGTGGAGACCGAGACCTGGACCCCGCTCGTCGACCTGATCGAGACCGGGCTGTACGTGCAGAAGGCGACCTACCACCGCCCCTCGGCGCCGTTGGAGGAGCTGGTGCACTTCGGTGAGCTCCGGCCGCGGATCCCGCCGCTGGTGCCCGACGACCCGCGGGTGTCGTTCGTGGGCGACGTGATGCGGTTCGGCGGCAACTGGGCCGCGTTCGCCGAGCCGTCGGCCGACCTGCTCGGCGGCTTGCGGGTCGGCAACCTCGAGACGCCCACCTCGCGCCACGACCCGATCGACCCGGGCGAGCTCGCGAGCGAGCGGGGGCTGTATGCGTTCAACTCGCCGCCCGAGCTGATCGACGGGCTCCCGCTCGACGTGGTCCAGATCAACAACAACCACAGCCTGGACCTGGACGACCACGGGCTCGAGATGACCTGGCGCGAGGTGGTCGAGTCGGGTCGGGTCCCGATCGGGATGGACGACAACCTCGCGTGGGCCGGGTCCGACGCGGTGCGGGTCGCGCTGCTGTCGTACACCTGGGGCACGAACGTCGACCCCGCCGGTTCGGAGCACGATCTACACGTGATCCCGTTCGGTCACCTCGACGAGGAGATCGACCTGTGGCCGATCGAGCGCCAGGTGCGCGCCGCCCGGCGGGCCGGGGCGACCCACGTGGTGCTGCTGGTGCACTGGGGGTTCGAGTACGAGTACTACCCCGACCCCCACTTCCTGCAGCTCGGGCGGGCCCTGGTGGCGTCGGGGGCCGACGTGGTGGCGGGCTCGGGGCCACACGTGGTGCAGCCGGCCGAGGTGTGCGACGTGAACCGCCCCGGGGCTGCGCCGGGGCGCGGGCGGTGCGCGGTGCGCGACCCGGGCGACGATCGGCCCCGCACCGCGGCGATCCTGTACTCCCTCGGCGACTTCGGGACCGAGCTCGCCACGTTGCCGCTGCAGGTCGGGATCGTGGCGACGGTGTCGCTCGGGCCCGCCGGCGTGACCGGGCTCGGGTGGCGAGCGGTGGCGACCGTGCCTTCGCCCACCGGGATCGAGGTGGTCCCGCTGTCCGACCGGTCCTCGGACCCCTCCTACGCGGCAGAGGCCGCGCGGCTCGACGCTCTGCTCGGCACCACCTGGAAGCTCGCGGCGGATTGAGGCTCCGTGCTACTGTGGCCGTTCGGAGAGCGGATGTGGTGGGTCGGGTTGGCGCAGGCGGGAGATGTTTGCGCGTCGAGCTGTATGCACACCTCGATCGACGACGCGATCGGAGAGTCGGACTACGACCTGCAGCTGTCGGGGAAGGGCGGCTTCACCGGGTTCACGTTCTCCGGCCCCGGCACGCTGACGATCCACGGCGATCCACTCCTCGATCAGGTCGTCTCTGGGCCGATCATGATCGACGGGGGTGGCACGGTCCAGCTGTACGACCTCACCGTGACCGGCGCCCTGGCGTTGGGGTCCCTCCTGCAGTGCGACCAGGGGCGGGTCGAGGCCACGAACGTGGTGTTCGACGGCGCGGGCACCGCGAGCGTGGTCCTCCTGAACCCCCAGTGCTCGGGGAGCTGGACCGGAGGCGCCGTCCGGGGGCTCCTCGAAGGGGTGACCGCCGACGGCGGGTTCGAGGCCACGAACGTGGAGTGGACCGACAACGTCGGGCGGGCGTTGACCGTGTCGGGCGGCGTGGCGACGATCGAGGGCGGGTCGTTCCAGCGCAACGGGGGCGGGGTCAGGGTGGCCGGCACGAACGTCGACCTGTCGGTCACCTGT
>JBEBJC010000465.1:0-6516 GCA_040080105.1 Myxococcota bacterium | reverse complement strand
GTCGACCCCGACTGGGACGCGGACCCGGTGCTCGACGACGAGGCGTTCACCGTCGCCACGCGCTACGACGCACTCGACCGCGTCACGTCCCTGGTCAGCGCCGACGGCTCCGACACGACCCGCACCTACGACGAAGGCGGACGGCTCGTCACCGTGGCTGTCGCCGTTAAGGGTGCCGCCGACACCTCGTTCGTGGATCACATCGCGTACGACGCCCGTGGCCAGCGCCTGGCCATCACCTACGGCAACGGGACCGCCACCACCTACACCTACGATCCGTTCCGGTTCTGGCTGACCCGCCTGCACACGCTCCGCGGCAGCACCGCGTTGCAGGACCTGCAGTACACGCTCGACGCCGTCGGCAACATCGTCGAGATCCGAGACGACGCACAGCAGACCGAGTTCTTCGCCAACGGGCAGATCACCCCGACCCGCACGTTCACCTACGACGCCCTGTACCGGCTGATCCGCGCCACCGGACGGGAGAAGGTGGACCAGCGGCAGACAACGGCGTTCTACGCGGAGTACGCCGGCGCCACGGGGGCGATCCCGGATCCGGGCGATCCGGCCCTGCGGCAGTACACCCAGTCGTACCGGTACGACGGCGTCGGGAACCTGCTCGAGATGAAGCACCAGCAGGGCATGGGCGGGAGGGTGGCGTGGCGCCGCGGCTACGCGTACGAACCCAGCAACAACCAGCTGGTGAGCACGAGCGCACCCGGCGACGACCCGGACGACCCATCGATCCGTGGCTGTTCCCGGGCCCTGCGGGCCACGGAGTCGGGGTCGCAGACCGCGCCCGCGCCGTGGTGGTGTTCGTCGTTCACCAGACCCGGAACGAGGAAACACGCAACTCGTCCTCCTCGAAGTGCACCCCAGGGGGCGGCGAAGATCCGCCTGGGGCGTGGTCGAGTTCTTCGCGGGCTTCGTCTTCTACATAGAAGACGCAACTCAGTTCCAACAGGGAGAACTTCACGTAGTAGGGCCAGGGGAACATCTTGGCCTACTTCCGCTCACCCCCGAAGAGGCCGAACAGGGCCGAGATCGAGGCCGTCCTCAAGGTCACCGACACCGACGAGCAGGCCCGCGACCACGTCCTCATCTCGATGGCCGCGATGACCGGGTTGAGGTTCACGAACTCGTGGCTTTGGACTGGAACCAGATCGTGACGGAGAGCGGGACGGTTCGTCGGCGCGCTGAACTCCGGCCTGCCGACACGAAGGGGAACGTCGGCGGAGACATCGTGATCGGCGAAGTCCTCCGCTGGAAGATCGCCAAGTACCGCACGTGGTGCCTGCGGCAGGACGTGCCGGTGGACGGCGCCGTGTTCATCTCCCGGCACGGGGTCAGGATCAGCGTCCGCCGCGTACAACAGGTCTGGCACGAGGTTCAGGGCCGTGCTGGACTCGAACGCCCCTACAACATCCATGCTCTCCGCCACTTCTACGGGACGAGCGTGTACTCGAAGACCAAGGACATCCGGGTGACCCAGGTGTTGCTCCGGCATCAGGCCGTGTCGTCCACCCAGATCTACTGCCACGTGAGCGAGCGGGATGTCGAGCGAGCGGTGGTCGACTTGTTCTGAGCCCCGGCCTGCCGCTCGCGGCAGGTAGCCCGGTCGTCGAGTGCAAGCTCGCGGGGTTGACGGAACTCGAGCTGGTGGAGTTCACCGCCGCTCCGGATCTCCCACTGCGAGAAGACCCAGGCTCCGAGCCTCGCGATCGGCCCACAGGGCCACGAGTTCGCCCATGGAGATCGCACGCTCCGCCGCCGCGACCCGCAGGGCCCTGCGGGCCTTGCGCGTCAGCAGCAGGTGGACGTGAACCGGCTTGTGGTCGTCGCTCATCAGGGACATCGTGGACTCCGTGTCGGTCGTGCCGTTCACGGTACCCACCGACCACGGAAACCACTCCGTCGGGTGGGGTGAACCTCAACGAACCCCCGGGGTTCTGAGTGCTCGGCATGGAGGTGAACCCGCTCGGGAAGCCGATCCAGGTGTCCGGAACCCCGTTCCAGATCGTTCCGGATGTCGGATTCCTTGTCCGTTCAGGGTTTCAGGGCTCTTGCTGTTCGCTCGTCCCGCTCGATGTCGATCGCGTCGTCACAGCCTTCGGCGCGAGCGATGGCTTCGACCTCCGGATCGATGTCGCCGTCATCGCTGTCGGGCTCGGTCCGAACGGGAGCGGTACGGGGACGTTCACGTTCATCCCGAGCACGCAGGGCCGCTGCCAGGGCCCGGCCACGTTCCTCATCGGACTGCGCTGCCTTGTGGGCGGCGATCTCGGCCTGCTTTGCCTCCCGAGCAGCCTGGGCCGCGGCCTTGATCTCCTCGTACTCTGCATCGTCCATGGCGGCCTGGGCACGGGCAAGTTCCCGGGACTCGATCTGCTCGGGAGTGAGCACCGGCAGGGGCGTGGCCGGGGCCGAGATGAACAGCGGCTGGGGGACACGGCCACTCCGGCGGATTCCCAGAGGGTTGATGAACCGGCCAGAGGCCGTCTCGTACGGCTTCGTCGTGTCGATGGGAGGATTGGTCGAAGCCGCTGCCTGGGCCCGGGCCTTGGCCTTCTCACGTTCGTCGCGGAGTCGAGCACGCAGACCGATGAGGTCGGCGTTCGAGTCGATCAGGATCAAGGTGAAGTTCGAGTTCGAGCAGGCGGTCACCTTCTCCGTCACCGTAGCTGCGGCGTCGGCCCGGGCCGTGCACTCGATGCCGATCTTGATGATGCCGACGTCGATGTCGAGTTCGACCACGAAGTCGCACGTCCACGCTCTGTCGCAGGTCGGGATGAAGGTCTTGTACGAGACCTCGTGGGTGAACTTGACGTTCGAGGTGGAGAGGATGAAGGCGGTGTCGCGTTCGAGCCGGGACTTGTAGGTGTGGGACTTCCAGGTTCGAGACTCCCGATCGAGTTCCTTGAACGCCGCAGCCATCTTCACCCCGGCGTTCGGTTCGTCGTCGATCGGGATGCCGTCGATCTTCGGGAGGGTGATCGTCCACGCCCCGGCCTTGCCGTGCAGGATCCCGTGGGCCTCGGCCTCGGCCGTGGCACGGCTGATCGTCTTCGGGTGGATGCCGTACTTCTCGGCGATGATCTTGTGTTGGACGGTCGGGTGCCCCATCACCGCGAGCAGGGCCGCGGCAGCGGCATCGCCGAGGTCGTTGAACATCAGGAAGAGTCGGATCAGGGAGTTCGGGTCGATGTTGTTCATGGTGTAGATCCTCAGGGTGGACGGAGATGTCCTTCTTGCATCGGGCTGGAGATCCAGCCCGATAGAAGGGACACCGCCGTCCATCGAGGTACCCGCCTGTCCACCAGAACCGACCCCCTGCGCGTTCATCAAGTTCAAGACCGGCGAGGTCGTCCCCTGAGCCGGAACGCTTCACAGGGCCGTTTCTTTCGACCTGCGGCGGCATCCTGGTGGCGCACTACTTCCACATGCCCTCTTGTGGTCTTCGTGGACATCGAACGCCTCCACCTTCGCTACGCCGTGGGCCAGAACCCGTGGACCTCGTCGCTGCCGTCAGGTGGGTGGAACCGCTCGACTGCGGAAGACCGGGGCGGCGTGGGAGCCGAGGAGGTCGCGTTGAAAACGGCAAGGGAAACGGTGTTTCCGCGCGGAAACAGGAGCCCCTGGCGGCCTCGTGGAGCCCTCCGGGCTTCGGAAGGCCCACGGAGTTGTCCGACGACCCGGAACGCCTCACAGGGCCGCTTCTGTGGACGAGCGATCGGTTGGTCCATTTGCCGAAGACACGATGCTACGCCTTCGGGTCTGGAACGGGCTGCCAGAAGGCCTGCGGCAGTGGCGTGACCCGGACGAAGTGAACACCGTACTCGCCGTCCGCCACGAAATCGTACTCTCCTTCAGAGACCTCGCAGTATTCGCCGTTCTCCAGGATAGTCGACACCCCGGCTGCCCGATAACTGAGACCACCAGTCAATACATAAAGAGTACTTCGTCGCGAAGATCCACGAAATGCAGCACCGGCAGGATAGGTGTACGTCGTGATCCGAAACCGTTCGGGATGTTCGAGACGAGAGCGGATCGTCTCCTCGCACATCACCCCGAATGACTCTCGTTCCCACCTACTTACCTGGGCCATGCGTATCCTATTGAAAGGTGATTCCATACTTTGCGAAGAGAGCCTTCGCGATGTCGAGGCTCTCCGCGGACGGAAGGAAGTGCCCACTGTGCTCGACGATGTCGATTCCGAAGAACTGCCCTCCACCAGACGCGATGTCGGCCTGTCCCGCGGTCAAGACCGGTTCACCCCCCGAGAGCACCGCGTGCGAGATCTCCTCCCCGCCGACGGAATACGGCGAGATGAGAAGCTTCTCGTCCGCAGTTACGACGAACTTGACCAAGCCTTGGTCGGTAGCCTCCAGGAAAGCAGGCGTTCCAGGAGCAACCGCTACCGCACCTACACGTTCCGCCGTGGCCATCTCCTCCGCAAGCCTCTCAGGCAGTTGGTTCGGATACAACTTCCGCACGCCAGGAATGAGGACGGTGGCCCCCTCTTCCTCCGTCAGGAAGGTGGAGAACGCCGCAGACCGCAACCCGCCGACGGCAGCAGAGAGCATCGCGGCATCGCCGACGGTGCCAAGCGTCTGCTGAACAATGTCGCTCTGAAGGCCCCCGACGACCGCCTGAGCACCTCCGGTGAAGCCGGGGATGTTGCTGTAGAGCCGGTACTGCGCCCCGGCCACGGCTGCACCGAACTGAAGGGCCGGGTTGTTCTCGAACCCGTACTTGACCGCCGCCCCGATGGCGTGGTCGATGCCCGCCGCCGCCGTGAAACTGGAGTACGACGAGCCCTGCTGCGGCTCCTGAAGCCCGATCTCGATGTCTCGGTCGCCGATCTGGACTCGCCCAACACCGTCCACGGCGGTGGCGTTCAGTTCGTCGTACAGAGCACCGACGTCTGAGAAGCCAGCCTCCTCCGCGATCTGTCCGATCTCGTCGGCGTCGGAGCCCCGGAACATGTTGTAGTGCTCGCTGTCCCTCGTGCCGCTCGTGTCCGACCTGCTGATCGGATTTCCCCGGCAGTACGAAAACCGATTGACGCCCCCTCCGAGTCCGATCGGATCAACCCTCTCCCACCTCCCCAACCACGCCGCGTAGTACCGAGCCCCGTGGTACGCGAGCCCGGTCTCCTCGTCCCTCTCCTTCCCCGTGTACCGGTAGCGTTTCTGGCTAACGTCGGTGCTCCCGTTCGAGGCCCACCACGAGGTCGTCCCGAACGGGTGGTACTCCTCGTAGCTGATGACGGCGCCAACCTCGTCGACCTCGAGCGTCGCCGTCCCGAGGTGGTCGCCAAGCTGGTACCGCAGGCGGGGCGTCGGCGCGGCGACCACGGCACCGCCGGTCACCGTGAGAGTCTCCACCAACGCGATCCGCCGTTGGTCGTCCAGGACGTGCAGGGTCTGCCGTTCCTCCCGCAGGCCTGACCCGGTGCGCTTCCGCCACACCTCGTACCCCCCGACGTAGATCCGCTCCTCTTGAACACCGACCTTGGCCACTCGCTTCCGGACTCGCTGTCCGGCAGCATCGTACGCGTACCAGGCGACGCAGCTGGCCAGGTCGAGGTCCGCGCGTCGGATCTGGTCCTGGGGATCGCGAACCAGCGCCGGCAGGTGCGGCATCGCGGTCATCGCGCCGCGCTCGTTGTACGCATAGCGGTCCGTATGGGTTGATGGGTCGTCGGGGTCGTCGCCGGGAGCGCTGGTGCTCACGAGCTGGTTGTTGCCGGCCTCGTACGCGTAGCCGCGGCGCCACGCCACCATCCCGCCCGGGCCCTGCTGGTGCTTCATCTCGAGCAGGTTGCCGACCGCGTCGTACCGATACGACTGGGTGTACTGCCGCAAGGCCGGGTCGCCCGGATCCGGGATCGCGCCAGTGGTGCCGGCGTACTCCGCGTAGAACGCCGTGGTCTGCCGCTGGTCCACCTTCTCGCGACCGGTGGCGCGGGACAGGCGGTACAACGCGTCGTAGGTGAACGTCCGGGTCGGCGTGACCTGGGAATTGGCGAAGAACTCGGTCTGCTGCGCGTCGTCCCGGATCGCGACGATGTTCCCGGTCGCGTCCAGCGTGTACTGGAGGTCTTGCAGCGCGGTGGTGCCGCGGAGCGTGTGCAGGCGGGTCAGCCAGAACCGGAACGGATCGTAGGTGTAGGTGGTGGCGGTCCCGTTGCCATGGGTGATGGACAGACGCTGCCCGCGGGCGTCGTACGCGATGTGGTCCACGAACGAGGTGGCAGCATCCCCCCGAACGGCGACGGCTACCATGACGAGTCGTCCGCCTTCGTCGTAGGTCCGGGTCGTGTTCGAGCCGTCGGGGCTGACCTCGGACGTCACCCGGTCGAGCGCGTCGTAGCCCGTGGTGACGGTGAACCGCTCCGGGTCGAGCGCTGGGTCTGCGTCCCAGTCGGGGTCGACGGTGATGTCGGCCATCACCTGACGGGTCTGCAGCACCGTGCGCCCGCGGAAGTCGTAGCCGAAGGTCACCCGGCCGGCG
>JBEBJC010000464.1:0-6521 GCA_040080105.1 Myxococcota bacterium | reverse complement strand
GTCCAGTCCGATCCCCCTCTCCCCCGCAGCGGGGGAGAGGGCCGGGGTGAGGGGGCGGAGTTTCCGCCGGCATCCGAGGAGAATGGTTGGTCCTCGGACTCCGTCGCGGAGTTTCACAAGTCGTGAACGTCGGCCCCCACGCGGGGCTGGCGAGGCTCTCCCGCAGCGGTACTCTGTGGACGTCGGGGGCAGGCCCCGGGGCGTTCGACGTTCCCATCCGCGCCAACTCCGGCGCGGGGCGCGATCTGGCGTCCGGAGCGCCCCGGGGTCCGCCTGCTTCGGTCAGCGGGAGATCGCGATCCGCTGGCGGGTGTCGATGTCCTCGAGCCGGCTCACCGCGCCGTCGGGCCACCGCACGGTCAGCAGGTCGATCCGACTCGCGTCGCCGAGGCCGAAGTGCAGCTCCGGCGGCGGCTGGGACGCGTAGCCGGTCCCTCCGGCGTGCAGCGTGCGGGTGTACTGGCGCCCCCCGGCCTCGATCGTGACCTTCGCCCCCACCGCGAACGTGTTCGGGGTGCCGGGCTGGGCGAGCGCCACCTCGAGCCACCCCTCCGACCCGCAGTTCGACAGGTACACCGCGTTCTCGCTCTCGAGGATGCTCAGGTGGTTGTTCAGGATGCGCTTGCCCAGGTCGAGCCACCCGTCGCGGTTCAGGTCGGCGAGCACCGCCCCGCGGGACATCCCGGTGTCGGCGACGCCCCACGCGGCCGCCACGTCGGTGAGCGTGTAGGACACGCCGTCGTCGGACCAGGTGGAGTCGTTGAGGTACAGCGCGTCGGGCTGCGCGCGCCCGTTGCTCCACTCCGAGTTGTCGTTCTTCACGAACCCGAACTGGGTGATCACGTCGAGGTCGCCGTCGTTGTCGAGGTCGCCGAGCTCGGTGCCCCACGGCACGTGTTGCTCTTCGGCCGGCTCGTAGATCCCCACGTTCTGCGACACGTCGATCCACACCCCGGACGTGCGGCTCTCGTACACCAACACGTGCTGCCACACCGGCATCACCAGGTCGGGTCGGCCGTCGCCGTTGAGGTCCCCGACGCCGAGCCCCATCCCGGTCATCGACTGGTCGAGCCCGGACGGATCGGTGGACTGGAACCCGAACTGGCCGGTGCCGTTGTTCCACAGGACCCGGTTCGGCCAGAAGTTGCCGAAGTCGTTCACCGTGTACAGGTCGAGGTCGCCGTCGTCGTCGAGGTCGAACCACCCACCTGCGTAGGTGTACCCCTCGCGCAGCTCGATCGGCAGCCGGTTCGACGCGTCGGTGAACGTCCCGTCGCCGTTGTTCAGGTACAAGAAGTCGGGCTCGGCCGACTCCATCTCCTCCTGGGTGGTGCCGTCGGTCTCGTCGACGTACCCGTAGTTGCCCACGTACAGGTCGAGGTCCTGGTCGCCGTCGATGTCGCCCCACGACGAGGTCATCGACTTCCAGCACCCGTAGTCGCCGGTGCGCTGGTGCACGCCACACCCGTCGACCCCGCCAGCGGCGTCGGTCACGTCGACGAACGTGCCGTCGCCCTGGTTCTGCAGCAGCCGGTTCTTGCCGTACCCGTTGGTCTCGCTCCACTCGGGCGCCGGATCGCCAGCGACCCGCATCACGTACAGGTCGAGGTCGCCGTCGGCGTCGTAGTCCGCGACGGTCGCGCCGCTCGCGAACGACAGGTCGAACGCGCCGAACACCGCCTGGCCGCGGGTCGGGAACGACAGGTCGGTGGTGCCCTCGTACAGCTCGAGGCCTTGCTCGAGCGCGACCACCACGTCGAGCAGGTCGTCGCCGTTCAGGTCGGCCGCGGTGATGCCGCCGTGCCAGATCCACGGGTCGTACGGGGCGGGCACCAGGCTGAACCGCCGCTCGAACGGGCCCGCGCTGCTGCGGGTGCCCGGGGTGGCGCACTCCTGCACCCCCCGCTCGACCAACTCCACCGGCTCGCCCGGATCGACCCCGGTGGACCCGGGGCGATCCTCATCGGTGCACCCCGACCACAGCGCGACCACGACCATGCGGACCTCACCTTCTCGATCACGTTAACACCTCGATCTGGGGTCCGCGCGGGGGCTGCGGTGGCGTTTCCGGAACAGGTGACCGTGGTGATCGAGGTGCCGCGCGGCGGGTGGGTCAAGCGCGGCGCGGACGGAGGTGTGGACTACGTCTCCCCGGTTCCGTGCCCGTTCAACTACGGCTCGGTCGTGGGCCACGCCGGCGCCGACGGGGATCCACTCGACGCGGTCGTGCTCGGGCCGTCGCTCGCTCACGGAGACACCGTCACCGTGCCGGTGCGGGCGGTGGTGCGGTTCGTCGACGCAGGGGAGGTCGACGACAAGTTGGTGTGCGCCGCCGCCCCCTTGCGGCCGGCCGACCGGGTGCTGGTCACGGGGTTCTTCGTGGCGTACGGGCGCGCCAAGGCGGTCGCGCACCGCCTCCGCGGGCGGCCGGGCGCGACCCGGTACCTCGGGTGGGAGGTCCGGTGACCGCGCTGATGTACTTCCTGGTCGCGGTGCTCGCGGTCGCGCTGTCGGTGGTCGCCCTGCTGGAGGACCGGCAAGACCCGGCGCGGCAGGCGTTCCTCGCGTTCGGCGCCACCCTGGCGCTCGCGTACGTCGGGTTCTCGCTGTCGCTGCTGCCGGGGCTCGAGCCGTTCCGCGGCCTGTACCTCGCCGCCGGCGCGGTGAGCGCTCCGATGCTCACCTGGACCCTCGAGCGCGCGTTCCTGCGCGAGGACCGGCCGTCGCGCGCGATCGCCGGGGTGTACTGGGGCACGCCGGTGCTGGTGGCGCTCGCGGTGCCGATCCACCTGTTCCTGTCGGACGGGATGCCGCGGTTCACCCCGGTGGGCGGCCTGCTCGCGCTGTACACGTTCTACGGGTTCGGGGTCGCGCTGCGCCGCCTGTGGGCGGCGTCGGAGGCGTCGAACCGGGTCGAGCGGTCCCGGATGCGGTACCTGTTCGGCGTCGTCGCGGCGGCGGTCGTGCTCACGGCGGTCGAGCAGGTCGGGCGTACGGTGTGGCCGGCGGCCGAGCCCGCGGGGCTGTCGCTGTCGTCGCGCGCGGTGGCGCTGCAGGGGCCGATCCCGCCGTTCTCCGCGCTGTTCGTGGGGCTGTCGGTGTACTTCCTGTACCACTCGGTGGTCGCGAGCCGGCTGCTCGACGTGACCGAGCTCCTGTCCCGCCTCGCGACCGTGTTGCTGTCGGCGTTCGTGTTGGTGCTGATCGACGGGCTGACGTTCCTGTGGGTCGACACGTTCACCGTGTACCCGCTGCACTCGACCGTGCAGATCCTGCTCGCCTCGATCCTGTTCCTCGGGGTGTACGACCCGGTGCGGAACCACATCGCGTGGCTCGCGAACCGCACGTTCGATCGGCGCAGCCACCAGCTGACCACCGCGCTCGAGCAGCTGCAGAAGACCCTGCCCGCGATCATCGACGGCGACGAGCTGCTGAACCGCGCGCTCGACGGGCTGCAGTCGTCCGGGCGAGCGCCGCAGTGCTCGATCTACGTGTGGGACGCCGCGTACCAGGCGTACGTGTGCGCCGGTCACCGCGGGGTCGACGGGAGCCGCCCGCTGCACCTGGTGTCGGCCAGCCCGTACACCGACCGGTTCGCCCGCGGAGCGCCGTGGTACCTGCGGTCGACCGTGACCCGTCGGGCGCAGCACGATCCGCAGCAGGCCGAGGTGCTCGCGCTGATGGACGCGATGTTCGCCGACCTCGTGATGCCGCTCGCGTCGGGCCGCACCGTGCTCGGGTGGCTCCAGCTGCGCGACGAGCCGTGGACCGACGGGTACTCGGCCGAGGAGATCCTGCATCTGCAGCGGGTCGCGGCCCAGGTGTCGGTGGTGCTCGCCAACTCGCAGAGCTTCGCGGCGTTGGAGGAACAGAAGCGGCTCGCGGCGCTCGGCGCGATGTCGGCCGGCCTCGCGCACGAGATCCGCAACCCGCTGGCGGGCGTGAAGGGGGCGGCGCAGGTGCTGCAGGACGAGCCGGGGCTGTCGGGCGAGGCCCGCGAGATGTTGAAGGTGATCGTCGACGAGACCGATCGGCTCAACGACGTGGTGAGCCAGTTCCTCGACTACGCCCGGCCGTTCGAGCTGCGGCTGCGCACCGAGTCGCTCAACCCGGTGGTCGCGCGCGCGCTGGCGTTGGTGCGGGCGCAGGGGGTGCCGGAGGGGGTCACGCTGGTCGAGGACCTCGCGCCAGACCTCCCCACGACCGAGCTCGACCCGGTGCGGCTGGCGCAGGTGGTGCTGAACCTGCTGCAGAACGCGCTGCAGGCGATGCCCAGCGGGGGGACGCTCACCGTGCGCACCCGGGTCGGGCGGGACCTGGTGGGGCGGAGGCAGCTGGAGGTACACGTGGTCGACACCGGCCTCGGGATCGCCGACGACGTGATGGAGCGGCTGTTCGTGCCGTTCTTCACCACCAAGGGCGACGGGACCGGCCTCGGGCTCGCGATCTGCCAGCGCATCGTGCGGGCGCACGGAGGCGAGCTCGACGTGGCCTCGGTGCCGGGCGAGGGGGCGTCGTTCGTGGTGCGGCTGCCGTGGGAGCCCGCGGGCACCGAGCCGCTCCCGAAGCGGGTCGGCGAAGGGGCATGACGGATCCTTGACGTGGGTGCGCGTCCGGCGGGTTACCATCCGCCGGCCTCGGACCTTTTCGCGCAGGTTCGGGCAAGGGTCGGGCGGGGGGGTCCCGAGTCGGCCCGACACTGTCCAGAGCCACGCTCTCGGTGAATCGTATCGCCTCCGTGGGACGATTCGACGCGCCGACCGTCTAGAGAACAGGAGACCACAGATGACCGCTCGCTATCTGCTCGCGCTGGCGATCGCCCTCGGCGTCACCGGCTGCACCGGCACCACCGGCACCACCAAGGACTCCGGCACCGCCGGCGACGACGACGACGCCGTGGGCGACGACGACGACGACGTCACCGGGGAGCCCACCGGTGACACCGCCCCGACCGCCCCCGGCGGGTTCGAGGTCAAGCACCTCCAGCTCCAGGCCGACCTCGCGTTCGACGCGTCGACCAACTCGTTGGTCGAGGTCCAGCTCAGCGGCGGCGCGCTCCCGAGCGCGGTGTACCTCCTGTGGGGCACGGACACCTGGAAGAACGCCGGGTTCGACCAGGCGCTCGACTCCGAGTACTGCTTCATGATGCTGCCGATGTCGAGCTCGGTGCTCGCCTCGTGGGCCACCGCCGACGCCACCGTGTGGTACGGCGTGGACTACGTCGATGGCGTGTCCGGCGTGTTCACCGACTGCAACACCCCCGGCAAGGAGTTCGATCCCGCGCTCCTCGGCGCCGACCCGGTCTCCACCCTGATCAACGACTACGGTGGGTGGGGCGTCGGCATCGGTGAGTGGGGCCCGACGTGGTACGACTTCTACGACACGGCGACCACCCCGGACTTCTTCGCGACCTACGTGGGCGCCCGCGTGTACAGCGCGTCCGAGTACGTCGGCTCGTCCGACTTCCTCGCGTTCCCGGTCGAGCTCGATCCGGCGACGTTCGAGCCGCAGGACGACGGCACCGCGTACATCGGCGTGCCCGCGTCGGACGTGTACACCGGGACCGGCATCGCCACCGCGTGGTACCGGATCTTCGGCCTGTACTACTACAGCTTCAACTAGGACTCTCAGCCTCCCCGCGCGCTCGCGCGGGGGCTCCTCCTTCTCCTTGGCGAGGTCGATGCGGCGCTCGTCCACAGGTCGGCCCAGCGCCGACACGCTCGGTCCGTCCGATCTGTATCGGACCTGGTGGCCAGTGGTGGTGGACTTCGCCGCGCGAAAGTTGTCGAATCTGGAAGAGGGCGAGGTCGTCGCCCAGGAGGCGCTGTTGCGCGCGCTCGACGTGGTCGCGCGCGAGCCGGTGGAGCGGTTCGCCGCGCTCGTGCTCCGGATCGCGAACAACCTGGTGATCGACCGGGTGCGGCGCAAGGATTGGCGGGCGGAGCGGGTGGAGCCCGACGAGCTGGTCGCGCCGGCCACGGGCGACCGGGTGGAGCTCGAGCGGATCCGGTCCGAGGTCGACCGACTCCCGGACGAGCTGCGGGCGGTGATCGAGCTGAAGTACGTGGACGAGCGATCGTTCGCCGAGATCGCGGAGGAGACCGGGATGAGCAAGAACGGGGTGTTCGCGCGGCACGAGCGGGCGCTCGAGGCGCTCCGCGCCGCGCTCGACGAGCGTCGCCGATGAGCCCGCCTCCGGCTTGCCCGACCCACCGCTCGCTGGTGGAGGAGGCGTTCGGGTCGGCCCCGACCGACGCCGCGCTCGAGCGGTACGCGGCGGAGGTGCCCGGGTGCGCCGAGTGCCGGAAGCGGCTCGCGGTGAGGGTCGGCGCCCACCCGAGCCGATTCGACGCGCCGCTCTCGCCCGAGCGGTGGGCCGGGATGGAGCGGCTGGCGCGGGCGTTGCGCGAGCGCCCCGCCCGCGGCGGGTGGTGGGCGCCGGCAGCGGTCGCGGCGGGTGGTCTCGCCGCGGCGGCGGTGGGGATGGTGTGGTGGGGAGCGCCTGTCGACCGTGCGCCCTC
>JBEBJC010000463.1:0-6526 GCA_040080105.1 Myxococcota bacterium | reverse complement strand
GCAACAGAAGTGCACGGGGACCACGGGGCAGGGTGGGGGTGGAGGTATCATGCACCACTCCGCCAAGTTCCCCGTGCTCCTCGCGCTCGCGCTCGGGGGGTGCGACACGCTGCTCACCGGTGTCGCCGCCGATCGACCACAAGCTGCGTCGAAGGTCCCGTCCTCGCCGGACTGCCGAACCCCCAACGGGCTGCCGTTCCGCATCGCGCCCGGCGTCAGCGCCGCGAGCTACGGCCTGAACACCAACGACGACGGCGTCCAGAACTTCGGCGAGGTCGGCGTCGACTGCGGCGGCGCGGGCGCGACCGCGTGTGTCGATACCGTCCCGCTCGACGTGGCGATCGGCCAGCAGCTGATGTTGCCGCCGATCAACGGCTACCAGATCGAGTGGACCACCGGCACCCTGAACGGCCGCGAGTTCCAGCTGCTCCGACCGCTGCCCGGTCAGGGCTTGTCCCGGGAGAAGGCGGGGTTGGTGTGGGAGGGCCCCACCCGGCGGGGCACCCAGCACGCCCCGCCCGACCCCTACCCGTTCGTCGACCTGACACCCGGGCAGGAGAACGGCGCGGTCGCGATCTCGATGAGCGGGGTGACCGGAGGCCACCCGTACGTGTTCAGCGCCCAGGAGGCCGTGCTCGCGTCGCGGTTCCTGCGCGAGCAGTACGGCATCGAGATGGTGGTGGTGACCGGCCCGTCGTACGGAGGCGCCGCCTCGCTCGTCGACGCCGCGCT
Source organism: Myxococcota bacterium (assembly GCA_040080105.1). Classification (GTDB taxonomy): domain Bacteria; phylum Myxococcota_A; class UBA796; order UBA796; genus JACKER01. The sequence continues at coordinate 5,794 of JBEBJC010000463.1, read as the reverse complement.
GTACCCCGAGCACTTCGACGGCGTGGTGGCGATCGGGTCTCCGTACGACGGGCCCACGTTCATGGCGTCGATCGAGATGGGGGGGCTGCGCGCGATGGCGGCCGACGGGCTGGTGCTCGACCACCTGTACTACCCGGGGCTCGACAGCTACACGATGGCCGCCCACCAAGCCGGCCTGACCGTGGGCAACGTCGACCTGACCCGCCTCGGGAACGCGGTGGTGCCCGCCACCATCATCCTCGGGGAGAACGACCCGGTGTGGCATCCCGGCGCGCGCGTGGCCCGCGACACCGAGCGGATGGAGGCCGAGGGCATCGACCACGTGGAGCTGTTCGTAGCGCCCGAGGAAGGGCACGGCGGCCCGCTGATGGGGGTCAAGACGCTCGGGGCGTTCGAGGCCCTGTACCAGCAGATCGAGCAGCGGCGGATGGTGGAGGGCCCGCCGCCGCCGGAGGTGTGCCCGGCGCCGCGCAGCCGCGACACGACCTTCGACCAGGTGCTCCGCGCCGTGCCGGCGTTCGTGGCGGACGCGCGGGTGGCCGAGCTGTGGTCGGACGTGACCCAGCTCGAGGCCGCGGACGGCGCCCGCAGCGTGGCGGTCGTGGACGGCGCGATCTACTCCGGCAGCGTTCAGGGCTTCGTGACCCGGCGCGACGCGGTCGCTCCGGGCCAGATCGTGTGGCAGGTGCCGGTCGGCCGCGCGGTGCAGGCGATCGAGGGGGTCGACGGGCAGCTCGTGGTCGGCAGCAAGCGCGGGCTGGCCGTGCTCGACGCCGCCACCGGGGACGTGGTTCGCGAGACGCTCGGCATCGGATCGGTCCACGACGTGGTGGTGGCCGACCTGATCCCCGAGATCCCCGGGCTCGAGATCGCGGCGCGCGCCGACATGGACCAGCTCCACGTCGAGTCGCTGGTGGACGGCGAGGTGTGGTCGTCCACGACCTTCGGATCCGGCGGGGCGATGAAGTGGTCGGATGTGGTGGGCGGGACGCCGCTGCTCCTCGCGCCGCTCCAGCGTGGGCACGTCGCCGCGGTGAACTTCGTGGCCGACGGCTCGGGCCGGTACGTGCCCGAGGCGCAGTGGATCTCGGCGGACCTGGCCCACGATGTCCGCACCGTGGAAGAGGTCGTCGTGAACGGCGAGGTGGCGCTCGTCTCCGGCGGGGTGGCCTACGGCTCGGGCGTTCCGAGCCTGTACGTCGACGACCTGAAGGGCAACGTGCGCACGTTGTCGCTGGTGTCGGCGCTCTCCGGGGTCCGCAACATCGAGCCGTGGACGCCGGGCACGGTCCTGGTCTCCGGCACGCGCTGGGGTGCGTCGGACGCGACGTTCCTCGTCGACGTGGCGAACGACAGGGTCACCCTGTGGCAGAGCGACGCCGGCACCGCTGCGCCCCTCGATCCGGGCGCGGGCACCGGGGCCGCGGTGTGGAGCCACGGGCCGGGAGCGGCCCCGAGCTTCCGCCTGGTGGACGGGGCCGGGAACGAGCTCTACGCAGAGCGCGGGCGTGCCCTGTCGCCGGCGATGGACCTGTACGCGAGCGCCGAGGAGGGGGTGTACGAGCTGTCGGTGATGGACCGGAGCTGGAACATCGAGCGGTTCGACCTGTTCGACGGCACCGCGCTCGGCTCGGTCCCGTACCCGTCGCCGCTGGAGGCGTACCGCGCCCCGCGGGGTCTGGCGCGGATCGACGCTGGCACCGGGGCCGGCAGCTACCAGCCGTTCCTGACCGACGGCACGCTGTTCGCCGGCTCCATCCGGGTCGCCGAGCGCTGCGGCAGCTGGGTGGCGTCGACCTCGTTCGTGGAGGAGCAGGCGAGCGTGTCGATCGCGCCCGCCGCCGCCGATCTGATCGCGTGTGCGCTGGCGGAGTGGGGCGGCAAGGAGATCCAGGCGCCCGCGCTGCGGCTCGTGTCCGAGAAGCTCGGTGAGCGGCTCGCGCTGGTCGACAGCGGCGACATCGAGGTCCTCGACTTCGCGGGCAGCTCACACGCGATCTTGTCGTCTCCGGGTGGGCAGGTGGCGCGGTACGACGTGAACACGGTGCTGGCGAGGCCCGATCGGGTGAAGCCCGATGTGGCGCGCGATCTCGCGGGCACGGTCACGTCGCTCGCGACCGCGTCGACCGGCGACGCAGGCCTGATCGCGGTCGGTTCGTGGCTCGCGACCGTGGACGGCGCGACGCTGCAGCTCCTCGATGCCGAGACGCTCGAGGTGCTGCTCGCGATCGACGCCGGTCCGGTCCTGGGGGTCGCGCTGGTCGACCTCGACTTCGACGGGGTCGACGACCTGGTGGCCGGTACCCAGGACGGCTACGTCCGCGCGTACGACCAGCAGGGCACCGAGCTGCTCGAGTGGTCCGCCGGCGACCTCGGGGTGGGTGAGAACGGGGCGCTGTTCGCCCACCGGACCGAGGACGAGACGATCCTCGTGGCCGCGGTCGCAGGCGGGTGGCGGGTGTTGTCCATCACCCGCTGAGCGCGGTTGCCGGGGTGGGCGGGGTCTGTCAGGATGACCCCGCAATGTCCGACTCCGCTCCAGCGCGTGTCCACCTCGAGGACGGATTCGTCGACCTGCGCACCGGCAAGGTCCACCGCGAGGGCCGCGAGAGCGTGCTCACCACGATGGAGCTGCGGGCGCTGTCGTGGTTCGTGGCACACCCGGGCCGGGAGGTGTCCCACGAGGACCTGCTGCGCGAGGTGTGGCAGTACGCCGACGGCATCGTGAGCCGCGCGCCATACTTCACCCTGCGCCGGCTGCGCGCGAAGCTCGAGCTGGACCCCGACAGCCCCGTCCTGATCCAGACCGTGTTCGGGCACGGGTACCGGTTCCTCGGACCGTCGCCGGCGCCCGCGCGGCCCCGCCCGGTCGGCAACCTGTCCGCGCTCCACCCGCGGCTGTTCGGGCGCGACGCCGCGATCCCGGCCCTCGCTGCGCACCTGCGCAGCTTACGGGTCCTCGGGCTGTACGGGCCGCCGGGGGTTGGCAAGACCACCCTCGCGGTCGCCACTGCTGCCGCGGTGGGCGGGGAGTGCTGGCTGTGCGCCGTCGGTCCGGAGGTCGGGCCCCCGGGCGCCGCGCGCGCAGTGGCGGACCTGCTCGGACGGCGGCCGGCGCCCGACGATCCGATCGACGCGTCGGCCGCGATCCCGGGGATGCTCGTCGGCCGCGGGCAGGTGGTGCTGATCCTCGATGGCGCGAGCCCCGAGACCACCGCGGCGCTGGCCGAGGCTTGGACCGCGGCGGTGCCCGAGCTGCACGTGATCGGGACCCACCTGCGCCGCCCGCGCGGGCCGGGGGCGCACCGGGTGCTCGCGCTCGAGCCGGCCGACGGCGCGGCGCTGCTCCGCCAGGCGGCGCTCAAGCTCGGCCGGTCGCTCCCCGACGCCGCCGACGCCGCGCTGCGCGAGATCTCGGAGCGGCTCGCCGGGCTGCCGCACGCGCTCGAGCTCGTCGCCCCGCGCCTGCTGGTCACCGCTCCGGCGCGGCTCGCGCGGGCGGCCGATCTGGTCGCGGACGCGGGCCTCGACGCTGCGATCGCCGCTGCGTGGGCGCAGCTCTCGCCGGCCTCGGCTCGGCTGCTCGCCGTCGTGGCCGCGTTCGTGGGAGGTGCGTCACTGGCCGACCTCGTCGCCGTGTCCGAGCTCCCCGAGGCCAAGGTCCTCGACGCGCTCCAGGACCTGACGGACCGGTGCCTGATCCGGGTGCGGGATCCACTGCCGCCGCTCGACGAGCCGCGGTTCTCGGTGTTCGCCTCGGTCACCCGGTTCGTGACCGCGCTGCCGGGCCACGACGCCTTGACCGAGCGGGTTCACCACCACGTCGCCGACCGGTGCTGGCGGCTGCGGGTCGCGCTGTACGACGGGGCCGAGGGGGCGTTCGAGGCGCTGCTCGAGGCGTCGGCCAACCTCGAGGACGCGCTCGCGCGGCCGGCGGTCGAGCTCCAGGTCCGGCTGGCGCGCGCAGAGCTGCTGCGCTCCGGCGGCGTCCCCGCCGAGGTCGAGCAGAACGCGGACCGCGCGGTCGCGCTCGCCGAGGCGACCGGAGACCCGAAGTGGATCGTGGAGGCGGTGATGAGCCGCGCGCAGGCAGGAGACTACGAGCGCGCGGTCGCGCTGGCGGTCGAGCCGGCGCAGGTCGTGCGCGCCGCGCTCGCGCTGGGCCGACACCACGTCATCCGCGGCGACTTCGTCGCGGCCGCGCCGCACCTCGAGACCGCGCGGCGGCGCGCGGCCGAGGTCGACGACCCGGTGGTGACCCACGCGGTGCTGCAGGCTTGCCTGGCGGCGGCGGTGTACCGCGCCGACCTCGCGGCTTCGCGGGGGTGGGCGGAGCAGCTGCTCGCCCACCGGAGCGCCCACGGGCTCGACCACCTCCCGCGCCACAACCTGTCGGTGTGGTACGACCTGGTCGGCGACCACGAACGGATGCTCGAGGTCATCGAGGCGGACATCGTGGCCCACCAGCGGCGCGGGGAGCGCGACCGCGAAGCCAACGCGTGGATGAACAAGGGCTACCTGCTGATGCACCGGCAGTCCGACGACGCGGTGAACTGCATGCGGCGCGCGGTGACCCTCGCGCAGCGCTCCGGGAACCGGCTGGTCGAGGCGACGTCGCGGTACAACCTGTCCGCGCTGCTGCTGACCCAGGAGCGGCTGACGGAGGCGTCGGCCGAGGGGCTCGCGGCGCTGGCCCTGGCCCAGGGGCTCGGCAACGCTCGGCAGGTGGCGATGTGCAAGCTCGGGCTCGGACACATCGCGGCGGCGCGGCGTGACCCCGCGGCGGCGTCGCTGCTCGAGGAGGCGGTGGCGCTCGCGACCCGGTGTGGCGACCTCGCGACGGCGACCCTGGCGCAGATGCTGTTGGCGCCGATGTTGTTCGAGCTCGGGGATGGACGGCGCGCGGAGGAGGTGTGGCGCGACGCGGTGGCCGGGTTCGAGCGCGGACCGCGCACGGATCGGTTCGTGATCGCCTTGGCGGTGCACCGGGCCCTGTTCGACCTGTGCCGCGGCGACCCCACCGCGGTCGATCAGGTCCTCGCCGAGCACGACAACACGGCCGGCGCGGTGTTGCTCCGGATCTGGGCGGGGGCGCGACGGGCCGTACCCCGAGGGTGAGTCGTCACGTCCTCAGGGGGCAGGGCAGTCGGGCATCGCCGCAGCGGCCTGCTCGGCCGTCGCCCGATCGGCGAACCAGGTGGCGTCGGGGCCAGCCACCCACAGCGCGCGCTCGCCCTCTCCGGGAGGGGCACCGGCCATGGAGGTGTAGCACCCGGCGGACACCGTCCGGACACACGCGGCGACGAACGGCGTGGCCTCGTCGGGCGTCGTGCCCTCCCACATCACCAGCGCCCAGTCGGGGACGGGTGCGTCGCGGGGCACCATCGGCGGTTGGAGCGAGCGCAGCCAGCGCCCCCCGGAGCTCGTACAGGGCATCGTCTGCATCAGGCCCTTCCCCAGTACGAGCACCCTCGGCCGGTGCGCGGGAGGGAACGTGTAGCCCTCGAGGAGGTCCATCGTCTCGCGGAGGGAGGCCTCGGACGCAGTGGGTTCCGGTCCCTCCGCGGCGGGTGACGCCTCGGTGGGGGGAGGCGACGCGGTGGGCGCTACGGGAGCGGGATGAGGGCAGGCGGCCAGCAGCGTCGACCACATCGGATCCTCCGGGCGCAGCTAACCCCGGTGGCGCTCGAGGTCTTCCCGGCCCGTGCTCCTGCGGGGCGAACCCTCCGGTCTCCCCCACGACCCGGAGGCAGGTCAAGGGATGGAGGCGAGCCAGGCGGCCTCGACCTCCGCG
>JBEBJC010000462.1:0-6532 GCA_040080105.1 Myxococcota bacterium | reverse complement strand
GGTGGCGTACCTGCCCTCCCCGTGGCCGCGCGAGGGCGCCCTCGTCGACCTGCGGTACCACACCGCCGAGGGTCGCATCCCCGGCCGGCGGGCGCTGGCCGAGCGGTGGGGGTGGTCGACGACCGACGTGCGCGAGCTGCTCGACGACCGGGCGGCGTGGCTCGATCGGAGCCTGCCGCCCCCGGTGTTCAACCCGCCGCCGGGCCAGGCCGCCCAGCCGGAGCGGCCGCGGCGGTATCGCAGGTCGGCGGACCGGCCGACGCACCTGCACCTCGACACCCGCTGGCGGGACGTGCTCGCCCTGGCGCGCAGCCACCCGCAGTACCGGGAGTGCCTGCGCCTCGGGTGGGACCGCGAGGACCTCGACCAAGAGATCGTGACGCGGATCGCCGCCAAGCAGGACGGGGCCTCGGCCTACGATCGGGAGAGGGCCGGGGTCGGCAAGTACCTGTGGACCGCGACCCGCTCGATCGTCCTGCACCTGCTCGAGCAGCGCACCACGGCGAAGGCGACCCAGGTCGTCACGGGGGTGGAGGTCGTGCAGGACGGGCGACGGGTGAGGGTGGACGCCTCGGCCATCGCGATCGCCGATCCCTGGGACCCGGTGGCCGACATCGACGCGCGGAGGCGAGGATGAAGGACGTGGTGCAGGACGGGAAGTTCTGGATCGCCGTCATGCTCGGGCTGTGGCTGCTCGCCACGCCGAAGGCCGCCGTGCCGTACGACGCGTGCATCTCGGCGTGCGCGGTCACCCGTCGCGGGCTGTGGGCGTGGACACCGACGAGTTGCGAGTGCACGCCGTGAGCAGTACGATCGCGGCGTGATCGAACTCCTCCGCGGCTGGTTGGTAGGCGACTGGTCCTGGCAGCGCGATGTCCTCCGCGAGGCCTGGACGGTGACCCACGACCGGGGCCTGTGGGTCCGCTTCCCAGCCTACTTCGACTTCCACGGATCGCCCGAGGAGCTGCGCGAGCTCGCGAAGTCGATCCGTGAGGCCGTGCTCGACGCGGTCGAGGCCGGGCTGAAGGGCGAGGTGGACATCGAGATCAACGCCCGAACGGTCTGGTCGGCCAAGGCGCGCCCCGCCGGCCGGCGCCCGGGCATCGGGTAGTCGTCGGCGTTGGTCCGTGCTCCCGCGCCCGGGCGTCTGGCGCGGGCTTTCGCTCGATCGGGTCGGAGTTGTCCGGTAGGGGCAACCCCGCCTTGGGCCGATGACCGATGCGGCACGATGCGCACCCCGTGCGGGTCGGACCGCCATCCTGCCCAAACGCTAGGATGGCCCGTTCCGCCTCGCCCGCGGGCCGACGCTCCGTCGTAACGATCAGCATCTGGACGAGGTCATCCGTCGCGGTCGACGACGCCCGGTAGGGGCGGCCGTGTGATCTCGAGCGCGGCCCCCCCGGAGCCTCTTCTTGTCGCATCGCGCGCGCGTTCTCGAAAAATGAGGCGATTCATTCAAGGCAAACTCACGTTTGCATGGTCAGTCGGTACGGTCGAATCGTGCCCGAGCGCCTTTCCGACGACACCATCGCCGACATCCACCGCCTCGCCGGCTCGTTGAATCAACGCGAGCTGGCGGCGCGCGCTGGGGTGAGCCAGGCGACGATCAGCCGCGTACTTCGGTCTCGATCGAGTGATTCAAGTTCTGATTCAAGCGGCGGACCCGACACGGATCCGGCCGACGACGAGCTCACGGACCCGGACGACGACCTCGAGGACCGCCCCCCGCCGTCCCTGGTGGAGGACCTCGAGCGGAGGATCGCCGAGCTCGAGCGGAGCGCTCGGCTCGCGGAGGTCGCGCGGCAGTTCGGCGCCGCCACCTCTGCGCGGAAGCTGGCGGCCAAGCTCGCGCTCGACCTCGCGGCAGCGCGCGAGCGGGAGGCGGCGAGCCGACCGCGCCCCGGCACCGACGAACCGGACGCGGAGCTCGTGGCCGAGCTCTCGGCGCTCGTGCCCGGCCTGCCCGACGCCGCGTTCGAGGCGCTCGAGGTGGCCGTCGCGCTGCGCCGCCGCCGAGCGGTGGAAGCCGATCGCGATGGTCGCTGAACCGGCCGAGCTCCGCCAGCTCGAGCGGGCGGTGGTGATCGCGCGCGAGCTCGCCACGCGACGGATCCACGACCCGCCGCGCTACCTCCGCTGGCTCCCGCTCCAGGCGGCGTTCCTCCTGTCCGTCGAACGGTTCCGTTTGCTGCGGGCCGGGAACCAGGGCCTCGGCAAGACCACCGCCGCGCTCGCCGAGGTGGTCGGTCGGTGCCTCGGCAGGCACCCGCTCGGCGTCGCGGTCTCGCCGCCGCCGGTCGAGTGGTGGGTGATCTGCGCGAGCAAGGACCAATCGGTCGCGATCCAGAAGAAGCTGCACGCGCTGCTCCCGCCGGACGAGATCGCGTGGGGGCGGGGCGCGACGGTGTACCACCCGTCGCGCGGATTCGTGCCGCGTGGCGCGCCGATCGTGCAGTTCAAAAACGGGTCGGTGATCCGGTTCAAGGCCACCGCGCAGGACTCGCTCGACCTGTCGGGCGCGACGATTGACGGCGCCCTGTTCGACGAGCCTCCGTCGTCCGAGCGCATCTTCACCGAGGTCCTGCAGCGCGTGGAGGAGCGCGGCGGGTTCGTCCTGCTGTCGTTCACGCCGGTGAACGCCGACGTGTCTTACCTCCGCGAGCTCGTCGGCCGCGGGGTGCTGACGGACTTCCACTCGCGGCTGACGCCCGAGGCCTTGATCCCCGTGGGGTGCAGCGCCCCGCTGCGCACCGCGGACGGGCGGCCGAAGGACGCGGAGTGGATCGCGGCCAAGGAAGGCCGGGTGAGCGCGTACGAGCGCGAGGTCGTCGTGCACGGCGGGTGGGAGTTCCGCACCGCCGGCGCCTGGTTCTCCGGCGCGTGGGATCCGAGCCGGCTCGTGTTCGAGGCCACCATCTCGCGCACCGACCGGATCATCCTCGGCATCGACCACGGCGACCGACCGGGCAAGCAAGTCGCGGTGCTGATGGCGGTGGACGACCGCGCCGAGGACCCGATCATCCACGTCGTGGACGTGTACCGCGACGCGGTCGGGCTGGCGTCGCCCGCGGACGACGCGCGCGGGATTCTCGCGATGCTGGGCCGGCATGGGATCCCGTGGTCGCGGCTGTCGTTCGCTGGCGGCGACCGGGTGCACCTCCCCGGGTCGGCGAAGCAGAAGTCGAACAAGGACCTGCAGGCCCAGGTGCGGAAGCGGCTCGCGCAGCTCGGGCAGCTCCAGCCGGACGGCACGATGGCGCCCGCGATCACCACGGTGAAGCGCGGCCCCGGGCGAGGCGCTGAGTCGGTGCGGGTCGGCAGCCGATGGCTGTTCCACCGGATGGTCGCCGGGCAGTTCTCGGTCAGCCCGGCCGCGGCGTTCCTCCTCGAGGCGCTGCCGAAGTACACGCTCGACGACGACGACTGCGGGCACAAGGACGTGGTCGACGCGATCCGGTACGGGCTCGACCGGTACATCTTCGGCTGGCACCGCTCGGCGGCCCCTTCCCCGTCCTGACCGGCCGGTACGGTCGGGACGATGCAGCCCGTGCCTGTCCCGACGGAGCCCCCGATCCCCACGCCGACCGACGCCTGCGAGCGCAGCCGGGTCGAGCACACCCGCGCGCGGCGGCTGATGGTCCTCGGGCAACACCGGGACATCGTGCTAGCTCGGCTGCGCGCCGTGATCGGTACGGCTCGCGCCGATCGAATGGGGGAGCCGGATCTGTCGAGCAACGTGCTGGTCGGCAGCGCCTCGGGGCTCGCGACGTTGTACGACCCGGACGAAAACGGCGAGAGCACGCCGACGCTCCGGCATCCCGACGAACAGGCGGCGGCGGCGATGGCCGCGATCCTCGACGACGGCGGCATCTGGCCGATCATGCCCCGGGTCCAGCGGGACACGCTGGCGCTGCGGGAAATGCTGGTGCGCATCGACACCGTGCTCGACGACGACGGCTTGCCGCACCTGTCGTTCCGCCCGGTCTCCCCCGACGTGGTCGAGGTGACGCCTCACCCTCGCGACCCGACCCGCCCGATCGCGATCGGCGAGTGGCGCCGGCGCGACGCCCAGTGGACCAAGGAGATCTGGTCGATCGCTGGTGAACCCCGGCACGCCATCGTCGACCCCAGCGGCCGCGACCTGTCCGCAGAGTACGGGCTGCCGAAGGGCGGGCTCGTCGGCGAGGAGTACCCCGCCCGGTCGGTCGTCACCGGCCGCCCGGTGCTGCCGTACGTCGTCTACCACGCGGCCCTCGGCACGGGCGCGGTGTTCGATCCCTACACCTGGGTCGAGATCGTCGACGGGCAGCTGTCGTGCTCGGTGAACTGGTCGCTGTTCAGCCACTGCCTGCGGAACGCCGCGTGGGCGCAGCGCTGGGCGATCGGCGCCGAGATCGCCGGCGCGACCATGGGTCCGGACGGACGCACGGGCGCACCGGGTGATCCCGCAAACGTCATCCACTTGTCGCCCGAGGAGGGCTACGACGGGCAGCCCCAGGCAGGCCAGTGGGCGCTCACCGTGGACCCCGAGGCGTTCGCCACCTCGATCGGCATTCACGAGCGGCGGCTGTACTCGATGGCCGGCATGGACCCCGCGGATGTGCAGCGGATCTCCGGCGACCCGCGCTCCGGGTACGCGCTCGAGGTGTCGGTCCGCAGCAAGGAGCGCTCCGCGCTGCGGTTCGCTCCGGTGTTCGCGCGGCCCGACGCCGAGCTCGTGACCGTGGCCGCGATCCTGTACAACCGCGCGCTCGGGTTCGAGTTCGTGCCGGAGCGCCTGTGGTCCGTGGAGCACGCCGTGGTCCGGGCCATCCACGCCCGCGCCCAGTCCGGAGATGGCGCGCACGCCCAGGCGCTGGCGGCGATCATCGCGCAGGTAAGCCAGGGGCTCCTGCCCCTCGCCGGCGCGGCCGTGATCCTGCAGCGGTCGTTCGCCCTCGATGAGCGCACGGCCCTCGCGATGTTGAGCGGCGCCGACGTGCTCGCAGCCCGAGCGCTCGCAGCTCGCGGCGCTGCCGCCTGATCAGGAGGAGGAGACCGATGCCCGACGACCCGACTACCACCAGCACCGCGACCGGCGGCACGACCACCACCAGCACCACCGGGGAGGGACCCCAGGGGTTCGTCCCGAGCGGGCGGCTCCGCGAGGCGACCGCTCGCGCGGAGTCCGCCGAGGCGCGGGCCACCGCGGCCGAGGCGCGGGCCACCGCGGCCGAGGCGCAGCGCCAGGCGATCGAGACCGAGCGCGAGGTGTACCGCGCCGGAGTCACCGACCCCGAAGGGGTCGAGGTCGCCCAGGTGTTCTACAACAAGCTCCCGACCGAGAACCGTCCGGAGATCGGGGCCTGGCTGGGAAAGCTCACGGCCGAGACCGCGCCGAAGGGCCTCGCGGCGTACCTGCCGCCTCGCCCGGCCGCAGCCACCGCATCCGCCCTGGCGACGCCACCGGCGAAGCCCGCGACCACCACCGCCGCCGCGCCCGCGACGTCCGCGGCGAGCACGGGGGCCGGCGCAGCCTCCGGCGGGTACGACGCGGCCGCGATCCGAGCGCTCCGCGAGGAGGCGGTCCGCACCGGCGACATGAGCAAGCTCCGCGCGGCGATGCCGCAGATCCTCCAGGCCGTCCGTCCTCGCTGATCAGGTGGGGTCGACCGGTACGGTCTCACCATCGGGGCGAGGTGCGCCCCGTGCCCCACCTCACGCGTTCACGCCGGCGAGACAGGCGACAGCGGGCCATCGGAAACCCACCCAGAAGTGGTGTCACAATGGCGAACGAGACCGTCCTCGCGGCGCTCAACTCCGACGCGGCCGAGGCCGTCTTCGCGCAGTACCTGTTGCTGCTCGCAGACCGGAACTTCATCGGCAACCTGCCGACCCTTCACTACGCCGGATCGTGCAACGATCGGTTCAGCAACGTCGTGTCCGTCCCGGCCTACGGGTTGATGGGCTACGACTCGGCCGCGTCGACCGCGGAAGCATCGGCCGCGAGCAACACCGTGCTCACCGACGCGAAGTACCAGATCACCGTCTCGAAGTACACCCACGTCCTGCAGCCGTCGGACATCTCGAAGATGATCCTCGGCGCGACGGGCGTGCTCGACCCGGCCGTGCTCGCGATGAACGCCGCGGCCATCGGCGCCGCGAAGCTGTCCGACCTGCTGTGCGACGTGATCGACGGGTTCACCGCCACGGCGGGCCCCGGCTCCGGCATCGACGCCGACATCCCGTCGCTGCTCGCGGCGGTCGGCAAGATGGGGACGCTGAACGTCGACAAAAGCCGCGGCTTCACCGGCGTGCTGCACGGGCAGCAGTGGTCCGACATCCTGGTCGACGCTGCCACCACCGGCGGCGCGATCCAGTTCACGTTCCAGAACGAGGCGTCCGGCCTCCTGCAGCTCTCGCCCGGCGCGAAGGGCCGGTGGGCGGGCATCGACTGGTTCGAGACCAACCGGGTCGTCACCGCCAGCAAGGTGGTAGGCGTAGTGCGCGTGCAAACACTTCACGCCCTGGCGCGTTCCGGCGACTCCGCCGC
>JBEBJC010000461.1:0-6533 GCA_040080105.1 Myxococcota bacterium | reverse complement strand
CCGAGAGGTGATCTTGTTCCCCACCCACCGTCCGCACCGGGCTGCCCCGGCGCCGGGCCCGACCCCATGAGCACCCCCGACCCGGGGATCCCGCCGGCGGGGCCGCCCGACGAGCTCGAGCTCGAGGACGGTCCGACCGAGATGCGGGACCCGGTTGCCCGGATCCGGTTCTCCGAGCTGCCGCCCGTGGTGCCGGGCAGCACGATGGCGGCCGAGTGGTGGCTCGCCTGGGGCCACCTCCGCTCGAAGAAGACCGAGGGGTTCCTCTCGGTGGTCACGCTCCTGTCGATCCTCGGCGTGGTCGTCGGCGTCGCCTCGTTGAACTGGGTGATCAGCGTGATGACCGGGTTCGAGATCGACCTCCGCGACAAGATCCTCGGGGCGAACGCCCACGTCGTGGTGTTCCGGTACGGCGGGAACGTGGTCGACGTGGACCAGCAGCTCGAGAAGATCGGCGGCGTGCGCGGCGTCACCGGGGCGGCGCCGTTCGTGTACACCGAGATGATGGTGCGGTCGTCGTGGGCCAGCACCGGGGTGGTGATCAAAGGCCTCGATCCGGTGCTCACGGCCGGGGTCACCCACGTGCTGCCCGACCTCGCGGAGGGCTACGATCCCGCGCACGCCCACCTCGTGAAGTACGGCGACGGCGATCTGCAGACCCGGCGCGAGGTGCTGCTGAGCCTGGCGGAGCCGTTCGGCCCGATGGGGCTCGACAACCTCCCGCTCCCGGCCGACGACGAGCACCCGGCGCTGCCCGGCATCGTGATCGGCAAGGAGCTCCGGGACCACCTGCAGGTGCGACCGGGCGACGAAGTCCAGCTGATCAACCCGCTCGGCGGTGGCGCGGGCCCGATGGGTGTCCCCACGCCCTCGGTGCGGCGGGTGCGAGTGGCCGCGGTGTTCGACTCTGGGATGTTCGAGTACGACACCAAGTGGACCTACGTGACCAACGAGCTCGTGCAGGACTTCCTGAAGATCGGGCCGACCGCCACGGGGATCGAGATCAAGGTCGACGACATCGACGACGTGGATCGGATCGCGGCCGAGCTCGACGAGAAGCTCGGCTACCCACACTACGCCCGCCACTGGAAGAACCTGAACGCGAAGCTGTTCGCCGCGCTCGAGCTCGAGAAGTGGGTGATGGGGCTGCTGCTGATGATCACCGTGTTCAACGCGGGGCTGCTGATCATCTGCACCTTGATCATGGTGGTGCTCACCAAGGGCCGCGAGATCGCGATCCTCAAGGCGATGGGCGCGACCAACGCCTCGGTGATGCGGCTGTTCATGATGGAGGGCGCCGCCATCGGGCTCGTGGGCACGGTCGTGGGCACGCTCGCCGGGCTCGGCGGATGTTGGGTGCTCGATCGGTACCAGTACCCGCTCGAGACCGACGTGTACTACCTCGATACCTTGCCCGTGGTCGTCGACCCCTGGGCGGTGGTCACGATCGCCGTCGGAGCGTTCGTGATCTGTTTCCTTTGCACGATCTATCCGGCGTGGCGGGCCTCCTCGCTCGATCCGGTCGAGGCGTTGCGGTACGAATGACGACCGGCGTACGAGTCGAGATCTCCGACCTGTCGAGGACCTACCGGAAGGGCGCGCGCCCGGTGGAGGTGCTGCGCGAGGTGTCGCTGTCCCTGGTGCCCGGGGAGCGGCTGTCGATCATCGGCCAGTCGGGTTCGGGCAAGTCCACGTTCCTGCACGCGGTCGGCCTGCTCGACCGGGTGAACGCACACGACGCCGATCGCCGCGGGCGGATCCGGATGGACGGGCGCAACGTGTCCGAGCTCACCGACCACGAACGGGCACAGATCCGGAACCGCCGGATCGGGTTCGTGTTCCAGGCGCACAACCTGCTGCCCGAGCACTCGGCGCTGGCGAACGTGATGATCCCGGTCCGTCTCGCAGGGGCGAGCCCCGAGGTCGCCCGGGCGCGCGCAACCGCGCTGCTGGAAGCGGTGGGGCTCGGGCCGCGGCTCGATCACAAGCCCGGCGAGCTGTCGGGCGGCGAGCAGCAGCGGGTCGCCATCGCGCGCGCGCTGGTGATGGGGCCGGGCCTGGTGCTGGCCGACGAGCCTACCGGCAACCTCGACCCGAAGACGGCGGGTGGGGTGTTCGACCTGCTGCTCGAGCTGAACATCCAGCTGGGGAGCACCTTGGTCGTGGTCACCCACTCGCGAGAGCTCGCGGCGCGGTTTCCCCGCCGCCTCGCGCTCGAAGCGGGGTCGTTCTGCGACTGGTAACGACCGACGCGGCCGGTCTGGATTCGTCACGGGGCCCCTGGTCGAGGCGCGTCGGCGGGCTATACCTGCCCGGGCTCGCCAGGTGGTGGGCGGGAGCTAGATCGGTGTTCGCGCGAGCCGTGCTCTTGCTGGGGTTGTGGGTGCTCGCGGCGGGACCGGCGCAGGCGGAGCCACCGGTGCCGGCCGACGGCGTGGTCGAGAAGGTGGTGGTCGAGGGCAACCGCCGCATCGAAGAGGCGGTGGTGCTGGCGGCGGTCGGCCTCCGGCGCGGGGAAGCGATCACCGGCGACAAGGTGCGGCGCGACCTCGAGGCGGTGTTCGACACCGGGTTCTTCGACGACGTGCGGATCGAGCTCACCCCGAGCGGCCCCGACGACAAGGTCGTGGTCCGGTTCGTCGTCACCGAGAAGCCCGCGGTGCGCGAGGTCCGGCTCCAAGGCAACAAGAAGGTCGACGAGGACGACATCCGCGAGGTGCTCGACGTCCGCGCGTTCACCGTGTTGAACGAGGCGAAGGTCGTCGACAACGTGGCGAAGATCCGCGACGTGTACGTCGAGAAAGGGTTCTACCTCGTCGAGATCAACCCCACGTTCGAGCCGGTCGGGGTCGACCAGGTCGACGTGGTGTTCAACATCCAGGAGAACCGCAAGGTCCTGGTGCAGCGGGTCGACTTCAGCGGCAACGACCACATCGCCGCGCAGAAGGTCAAGAAGTTCCTCCAGATCAAGGAAGCCGGTTTCGCCCCGTGGCTGTTCCAGTCGGGGACCTTCCGGCGCGACCAGCTCGAGACCGATCAGCAGATCGTGAGCCAGGTGTTCCTGGAGGATGGCTACCTCGACGTCCGGGTCGAGCCGCCCAAGGTGTACCTGTCGCCCGACAAGCGGTTCATCTACATCCACTACGACGTGACCGAGGGTGAGCAGTACACCATCGGCTCGATCGACGTGGACGGCGACTTCGTCGAGGACGAAGGCCTCACCCACGAGGCCTCGCTGCAGATCATGGCCGGCCGCAAGGTCGCCGACATCCAAGAGCAGCAGTGGCGCGAGCACGAGGGCAAGCGCCCCCGCCCGAAGGTGCTCGAGCTGAAGGGCCCGTCGCTGCAGACCGGCGAGGTGTTCGAGTTCAGCCGGATGCACCAGGTCCGGGCGAACGTCGAGTCGCTGTGGCAGGACCAAGGCTACGCGTTCGTCAACGTCGTCCCCGACATCCGGCCGAACCGCGAGACGCGGACCGCCGAGGTCACGTTCGTGGTCGACAAGGGCGAGAAGGTCCGCATCGGGCGGGTCAACATCACCGGCAACGACCCCACGTTCGACAAGGTGGTGCGCCGCGAGATCCAGATCAACGAGGGCGAGGTGTACCGCGGCTCGTTGATCAACGCGTCCCGCGCCCGGCTGATGCGCCTCGGGTTCTTCGAAGAAGTGAACATCTCCACGCCGAAGGGCGACGGCCCGAACGTCCTCGACATGGACGTGAAGGTGTCGGAGCGCCCGACCGGCAGCTTCTCGCTCGGCATGGGCTACTCGAACATCGAGTCGTTCGTGCTCACGTTCAACGTGCAGAAGAACAACTTCCTCGGCCTCGGCTACCTGATGAGCGCCGCGGTCAACTGGTCGAAGCTGCGCCGCCAGGCGAGCCTGTCGTTCTTCGACCCGTACTTCCTCGACACCCGGTGGACCGCCTCGATCGAGGGGTTCTACCTGTCGCAGGAGATCCCGACGTTCGGCGTGCAGAACGACGAGTTCCGGCGGGGCGGCTCGCTGTCGGTCGGTCGGTACCTCGATCCGCGCGACGACGTGCAGCTGCGGCTCGAGTACACGTTCGAAGACGTTGGCCTGAACAACATCGACGCGTTCCGGAAGCGGCTGCTCGGCGGAGAGCTGTACCGCAACGGGCTGACCAGCACGATGTCGGCGATCTTGTCGGTCGACAAGCGCAACGACCGGATCTTCCCGACCCGCGGCATGTTGATGAACCTGTCCACCGCGCTGTCGGGTGGGTTCCGCATCGGCGACGATCAGCTGCTGTCCGTGCTCGGCGGCGAGTTCAACATGGTCGAGACCCTGTTCAACTTCCGCCTGTACCAGCCGCTGCTGCCCGAGAAGGACACCGTGGTGTTCCGGATGAACATCTCGCTCGGCGACATCGAGTCGACCGACGGCCGCGAGATCTCGTTCATCCACCGGTACCGCGCGGGGGGCATCCAGAGCCTCCGCGGGTTCGACTGGTACTCGCTCGGCCCGTCGCTGCGGATCCCCGCGAGCGACGACCCGATCCGGGCAGACGACAAGCTGATCGTCGGCGGCACCCAGTCGTGGACGAACAACTTCGAGATCGAGTCGCAGATCGTCCGCGCGGCCGGGATCTCCGGAGTGGTGTTCTTCGACGCGGGCAACGCGTTCCGCGGCCTGTCGGGGGAGGACCCGCTGTCGTTGTTCGGGCTGCGCACCGCGGTGGGCGCCGGGATCCGGTGGCGGTCGCCGATCGGGCCGCTCCGGTTCGAGCTCGGGTTCCCTCTCGATCCGCAGCCCGACGAGCGCAAGAGCCAGCTCGGGTTCGGCATCGGCTCGTTCTTCTGATCATCGCCCCGCCGCCGCCCGGGACGCTGGGACCGGGGTGGCGGGTTCTGGCTCGACCGGCGTCCCCAGGCTACCCAGTGGGCCGGCGCACCTTTCGACGGAGTACACCATGACGCGACCTTCGACATCCGATCGTTCATCCTCCGGGTGGTCCGTCCTCGGGTTCGGTCCTTTGGCGCTCGGGATGGCGATCCTGTTCACCAGCTCCCCGGCGTGGGCGCTCAAGCTGTGCGCGATCGACTTCCAGACCGCGGTGAACGACACCGCCCAGGGCAAGGCCGCGCAGACCAAGATCGACTCGATGTACGCGAGCCGCAAGGGCGAGCTCGAGCGGATGCAGAAGGAGCTCGAGAAGGCGATCGCCGACTACCAGAGCCGCCAGCTGATCCTGTCGGCCGACGCGAAGGCGCAGGAAGAGCAGAAGCTCGCCCTGCAGCAGCGGACGTTCGAGCAGACCTACATGACCTACCAGAACGAGATGCAGCAGACCTACATGGGGCTGCTCGGCGATCTGGACGAGAAGATGCGGGCCGTCGCGCAGGTCGTGGGCAAGGAGCAGGGCTGCACCGCGATCATCGACAAGGCCGCGATCGTGTACGTCGGCCCGGACATGGCCGAAGTCACCGCGACCCTCGTGACCAAGTACAACGCGCAGCATCCGCCGACCCCGTGAGCGCCGACCGGCGCCGCTGGACCACCGGCGAGCTCGCGGCGGAGGTCGGCGCCGCGTGTGACGGGCCGACCGATCGACCGATCCTCGGGGTGGCGGCGCTCGACAAGGCTGGGCCACACGAGCTCACGTTCTGCCGCGGGGGGCGGTGGCTCTCGGCGCTCGCGCGCACCCGGGCCGGCGCGGTGCTCGTGCCGCCGGGGCTGGCGGTGCCGGCGGGCACGGTGGCGCTGCGGGTCACCGATCCGCGGTACGCGTATGCCCTCGCCGCGTCGCGGATCGTCCCCCCGAGCTGGCCCGAGCCGTCGATCCACCCGACCGCGGTGATCGATCCCACGGCCGTGATCGGCGAGCGGGTCACGATCGAGGCGTACGTGGTGGTCCAACCGGGCGCGGTGGTGGGCGACGAGTCGTGGCTCCAGGGCCACGCCTACATCGGCCCGCGCGCGGTGCTCGGCCGCAGGTGCCGGATCATGCCCGGAGCGGTGGTGATGGACGACTGTCGGCTCGGGGATCGAGTGGCGCTGCACCCGGGCGCGGTGATCGGCGCCGACGGCTTCGGTCACGTGATCGGCCCGCGGGGGCACGTCCGGGTGCCGCAGCTCGGGATCGCGGTGCTCGAAGACGACGTGGAGGTGGGCTCGAACGCGTGCGTCGATCGCGCCGCCCTCGACGAGACCCGGGTCGGCGCGGGCAGCCGGCTCGACAACCTGGTGCAGGTGGCTCACGGGGTGCGGATCGGAGCCCATTGCCTGCTCGCGGCGTTCGCGGGGGTCGCGGGCGGCGCTCGCCTCGGCGACGGGGTGGTGATGGCGGGCCGGACCGCGGTGATCGACGGGATCTCGGTCGGCGACCGGGCAGTGTTCGCCGGACTCGCGTCCGCCAGCCGGGACGTCCCGCCGGGGGCGAAGATCGGCGGCTCGCCCGCCCGGAGTTATCGCAGGTGGCTGCGGGAGGTCGCGTCGCTGCGCCGGCTCCCCGCGCTGCTCAAGCGGGTGGATCGGCTCGAGAAGCGGATGCCCGCGGAGGGACCGGACG
>JBEBJC010000460.1:0-6542 GCA_040080105.1 Myxococcota bacterium | reverse complement strand
GTTAGTGACCATTCACTAACCAATTGTCGCCGGATCGCCAGTGCCGTCGGCGCGTCCGATCGGGCATGCTCCGGCAGCGGAGGGCCGGTGAGGACCTGGGCGTGGGTTGGGATCGCGGCGGGGTGTGGCGCGGACGGTGACTCGGTCGACCCGAGCGCCACGACCTCGCCGGCGACCGAGGACTGGCCAGCGGAGTGGGCCGAGCTCGAGGCCGAGGTGCTCGAGCTGGTGAACCAGCAGCGGTTCCTCGGCGCGGTGTGCGGCGACGAGGTGATGGGCGGCGGCGCGCCGGCGCTCGAGTTCGACCCGACGCTGCGGGGGGTGGCGCGGGCCCACAGCGAGGACATGGCCGACCGCAAGTTCTTCGACCACGTGAACCCCGACGGTGACGATCCGTTCGACCGGATGGAGGCGGCGGGGTTCGCCGGGGCGCTGCCGTGGGGCGAGAACATCGCGATGGGCGCCACGAGCGCGCAGCAGGTGGTGAACGGGTGGATGAACAGCCCCGGCCACTGCGTGAACATCTTGCTGCCGGAGTACGCGGTGATCGGGATCGGGCTGTTCGAGGATCCGGAGGTGCCCGGCGGGTCGTGGTGGACCCAGAACTTCGCGGCCTCCCACTGACCTACCCGATCGGGGTCACCTCGAACGCGCCGCCGTTGCGCACGATCACCTCGGCCACGAGCTCGCCCACGTCCGCCGCGAGGGAGGTGCAGAACGACGCTCGCTCGGGCGCGCCGAACGCCGAGAACTGCTGCGTCAACGCGTTGCACACCACCGCCTCGGGCGGCGCGCCCCGCCGATCGATCCGGGCCGACCACCGCTGCTCGTACTCGGTGGCCGCGGCCCGCAGCGGGGGCGTCACCGCGCCGGTCGGGTCGGGGTCGCCGAAGAACTGCCCGAGCACGAGGCGCCCGGCGACCACCACGCCGCACTCCCCGCAGCCGGTGATGCCCCCGCGGCGCAGCGCCTGGTACGGGGCCGTCGGCAGGCCGAACGTCTCGGCCATCGCGATCCCACACGACCGGTGGGGGGTGACCTTGCCCTCGTACAGCGTCCGCACCTTCTCCCGCGCGGCGTCGATCAGCTGTCGCTCGCGATCCGTCAGCGCCCGGTCCCAGTCGCCCACTCGACCCCCAAGTTCGACCCGATGTCGGACGATGGTAGAGCATGGGCGCGATGGGTGGTGAACGACGTGACGGAGCGCTGCCGACCTCGGGCGCCGGTTGGCTGGCGTTCGGCTGGGGCGTGGGCGGTGTCGGCGCGGTGCTGGTCGAGGGCGTGCTGCGGCTCGCGCCGATCGCGGCCGGGGTGATCGAGGCGGAGCTCGGCGCGCTCCACTGGCTCACGATGGGTGTTTGGTCGGCGTTCATGGTGTACGCCGAGTCGTGGCGCGGGTTCCACCTGCAGTTCTCTCCGCGGGTGGTGGCGCGATCACTCGCGGTGGCCGCCGACGGTCGCCCGTGGCTGGTGGTGCTCGCGCCGCTGGTGGCGATGGGGCTGCTGTACGCGACCCGGAGGCGGCTCGCGGGCGCGTGGGGGCTGGTGATCGGGATCGTCGGGATGGTGGTCGCGATCCGCGCGCTCCCGGCGCCGTGGCGGGCGATCGCCGACGCGGGGGTGGTCCTCGGCCTCGGGCTCGGCGCGGTGTCACTCGCGATCCACGTCGGCGCCGCCGCGCTCGGCAAGCTGCCGACGATCGATCCGGACCTGCCTACTCGAACGTGACCAGCTGCACGTTGAGCAGCGCGGCGACCTCCACCGGCTCACTCGCGGCCACCAGCGCCCGCACGTCGCGGTAGTACGCGAGGTGGAGCTCGCGCAGCCGGGCCAGATCCGCGCGCGACAGGCTGATCACGTTGTACGACAGCAGGTCTGCGGGACGCGGCGCGGCGGTGCGTTCCTGGCCCACCCGCGCCCAGTGTCCCTTCAACGCAGCGACCACCTCGGGCGCCGGTCGGGTGTCGACGGTGATCGGCGCCGACGCCTTGTACCGGGCGCCGTCCCACGCGACCGTGCCCGCCTGCTCCAGCGCCTGCAGGCACGCCGCCTCGGTCTGCGCGTCGATCCCGAGCCTGTCGGCGATCCACCCCGGTCGGTGCGCGGGCAACGCGGCGTACGGCGCGGTCTCGAGCACCCGCACCACCGCCTCGGACCACGGCACGTCCACCGCCAGCCGACGCGAGGCCACCCGCCGCTCGTAGCTGTCGCGCAGGGCAGGCACCTGCTCGATCGGCACCAGCCGAGCGACCCAGTCCGACAGCCGGCCGGTGAGCGCCTCCACCAGCCGCAGGAAGTCGGGCAGCCGCGGGCGGGTCTGGCCGGCGAGCCACCGCGACACCACGAACCGGCTCACCCCGGTCCGCTCCGCCACCTCGCCCAGGGGGCGGGACCCGCGCAGCCGCGACAACCAGTCTGCGAGGCCCGCGGCGTCGAGCGTCGTGGGCGGGCCGACCTCGATCGTGGCGAACCCGGCGAACGCCTCGTGCACGTCCACCCCGACGACCTGGGCGGCCCGCAGCGTCTCCTCGGCGGTCGGGAAGCTCCGGGCGTGCTCCCAGTCACACACCGGGTTCCGCCGGTACCCGAGGCGCCGGGCGAACGCCACCTGCGACCGCGTCCCCCGCAGGGCGCGCAGCATCTGGGTCGCGGCCTGGTCCATCGGAACCCTCCAGGTTCTGCACATGACCTCCCGTAGCCGGGAGGGGGAATGTGCGTGGTCGGGATAGCACGCCCGGGTGCGCCGGGGCACGATGAATCCAGGGAACGGGCAACGAGGAGGCTCCGATGAAGATCGCGCGGATCATCGTGGTGTGGAGCGCGGCGGGCTGTGTGCACGACGCTCGCCCGGTCGACGACGGCGGTCAGTCGGGTACTGCCCACCCGCCGTTCTGTGTGGAGGACTCGGTGGTGCAGGTCGTCGACCCGGCGGTCCCCGCGGACGGTTTCGGCTTCGCCGCCGCCGAGGTGCTCGACTCGGTCGCCGGCACCTGGCACGGCGTCGGCGTGCTGGAAGACGGCACCGAGCTGGTGGCCGACGTGGTGGTGGCGTGGGACGGGCAGCCGATCGACGCGATCACGTCCCACCTTGATCCGGGCGACGGCCTGGGCGAGGGGCCGGTGTTCGACTGTGCCCCCACCTACGACATCGGGTTCACCCTCGACCTCGGCGCGTCCCCGCTGCTGGAGGCGGCGGGCGGCGCGCGGGTGTCGGTGACCGAGCTGTCCGGGGTCGAGCTCCCGGTGCAGGTCGACGTGTCCGAGGTCGGCGGCGCGCTCGAGCCGCCCGAGTGGGACCACCCCGAGTACTGGGACCGCACCGCGCTGTCGATGGTGTTGTCCCAGCGCGAGGACACCGCGCTCGACCTGCAGTGGTGGGCGATCAACGACGACCCCGAGCAGACCGGCACCGGCGGCACGGTCACGGTGGAGCCGGCCGGGATGAACGAGCCGATCGTGTACCTGGCCGCGCTCGAGCGGGTGAACCCCTGAGCCCGCTCGTCACTCGGTGAACGGCGCCATCGCGAACGGCAGGGCCGGAGGCAGATCGGTCACCGTGATCACCGGCGCCGGCCCGAACCAGCTGTCGTGTACCCGGCGCGCCCGCTCGGCCAGATCCGGGGGCGGCGCGGCGTCACACGAGGTGGACATCGCCCGGCCGATCGCGACCAGCGCGGTGTACGCCGAGCCGCCCGAGCTGCGCTGCACGAGCTCGCACCCCTGGACCCACGCGACCAGCGCTTCGTCACTCGTGAGGGCCGCGAGGTACGCCGACGCCTCGATCCGCGCGCGGCCGTCGATCGGCGCCGTGTCGCTCGGCGGCGGCACGCCCATCCCCCAGTCGCCGTGATCGAGCTGGTGGCGGGCCTCGTGCACCACCACGTGCCGCGCGGCGAACCCGACCAACCGCTCGAACGCGGCGGGGAGCTCCGGGTCGGCCCGCAGCGCGAGCGTGCCGCGGGCCAGCGCGTCGGCCTCGGACCGGGTGATCCCGGGGCACCCCTCGGCCCGCTCCGCGTCGGCCCACGCGTACAGCTCGCCCAGGCGGTCGAGCCCGTCCCACCCGAACCGCACCGAGAACCGGCTGCCACACCGCTCGCGCCGGCCGTCCACCGCGTCTCGCGCCGCCACCATCCGCCGCCGCGCCGGGGCGGTCGCGGTGAGCCGGGCAGCCGCGTCGGGGCCGACCGCGCGCGCGATCTCCGCGCGCGCCGCCGGAGCCCACGGGGAGTGGTCCTCGGGGTCGAGCGCCGGCCACAACACGTCGGCGGAGAAGTCCGCGACCCGGTCGACCACCACCATCGCCTCCCCGACGTCGTCGGCGAGCCCCAGCCACCCCTCGACCACCGACAGCCGATCCGCGCGCAGCCCGACCTGAACCCGCTCGGTGCGGTCGCCGAACGACACGGTCGGGCGGGCGACCAGCGCGTACGCCTTCACGTACGGGGTGGGGATGTCGATCCCGGCGCCGAGCGCCCACCACGCGCCGCGCGCTGCCAACGCCGCGTTCCACAGCGCCACCTGGTCGCCGAGGCCGCTCGCGTCGGTCTGCGCGCCGAGGTCGGCGGCGATGGTGGCCAGGCCAGGATCCGCCGCCACGGACGCCACGATCTCGCGGGTCACCCGCGCCCGATCGTCGCGGGTGAGCACCCACTGCACCCACCCCTGCCGGTGCACCTGCTCGAGGTCGACGCCGCCCAGCGATCGGCGCTCCGGGGGCACGACCCACCCGTACGTCGACGGGGGCGCCACCGACGGGACGCGGGTCCACCAGGTGTAGCCGAGGCCCGCGCAGCCGAGCACGGCCACGCCGACCGCCAACGTGGTGGCGGCGCAGCCCGCGAGCCACGCGCCGGTGGATGTCCGGCCTACGTCTTCGAACATCGGCGACAGCGCGAGGGGGTCGACATTCGGACAGGGTAGAGCGCAGCCGCCCCGAGGTTCAAGTCCGGTTGCCGAGACGAGGCGGAGCGGTCACGTTCGTTCGCCCCCTGGCCGGAGTGTCGCGTGACCGAGTCGTTGAGAGCCTTGGCGCAGTCGAGCGGGTTCCAGAACTTCGTGACCTTCGTGATCCTCGTCGCGGGCGTGCTCGCGGGGGTCGAGACCTACCCCGAGGTGGTCGAGGCGTACGACGGACTGCTACACCTCCTCGATCGCACGATCCTCGCGATCTTCGTGCTGGAGATCGTGGTCAAGATGGGCGCGGAGGGCTCGCAGCCGTGGAGGTACTTCCGCGACCCGTGGAACGTGTTCGACTTCGGGATCGTCGCGGTGGCGCTGCTGCCGTTCGAGGCCGAGGGGGTGGCGGTGCTTCGGCTCGCCCGGCTGTTGCGGGTGCTCAAGCTGGTCCGGGCGCTCCCGCGGCTGCAGGTGCTGGTCACCGCGCTGCTGAAGTCGATCCCGTCGATGGGGTACGTGAGCCTGCTGCTCGCGCTGGCGTTCTACCTGTACGGGGTCGCCGGGACCCACCTGTTCGGCGCGAACGACCCGGTGCACTTCGGTCGGCTCGAGATCAGCCTGTTGTCGCTGTTCCGGATCGTCACCCTCGAAGGGTGGACCGAGATCCTGTACATCCAGATGTACGGGTGCGCCGAGTACGGCTACGAGGCGTGGGCCGATCAGTGTGTGGCGAACAACCCGATGCCGCTGACCGCGAACGCGTACTTCATCAGCTTCATCCTGATCGGCACGATGGTGATCATGAACCTGTTCGTGGGCGTGATCATGAACGGGATGGAGGAGGCCCACGAGGAGCAGCTCGCCGCCCTGCGCGCGGCGGAGCAGACCCAGCCCGAGACGGTCGAGACCGAGCTGAGGGAGCTGCAGCTCCGGATCGAGCAGGCGCGCGACCAGCTGGTGAAGCTCGACCAGCTGCTGCGACGCGAATCGCGCGGCCGCGACGCCGCGGGCTAGGAGCCCGAGCTCCCCGTTTCTGGGAGGTCGCCCGCCGGTCCCGCCGCGTTAGCCAGGGGGGGCGGAGGGAGACATGCGGATCGAGGTCGAGGCCAAGCCCTCGTACGCGATGGCGGTCGTCACCCTGGAGAAAGGGGAGAAGATCGTCGCGGAGTCGAGCTCGATGGTCGCGATGAGCAGCGGGCTCGCGGTCGAGACCACGTTCAACGGAGCGCAGGGCGGGGACCTCGTCGCGTGGCTCACCGCGGCGTTCGTCGGGCTCGCCCGTCGGTTCTTCGCCGGCGAGACGATGTTCGTCAACGAGTTCCGCGCCAAGGCCGACGGGCAGCAGGTGATGCTCGCGCCGGCGATGGTCGGTGACCTCACCCACGTCACGCTCGACGGGGCGCGCAAGGTGGTGGTCCAGGCGAGCTCGTTCGTCGCGTGTACCCCCGGGGTGAAGCAGAAGCTCATCTGGGGCGGGATCGCGATGTTGTTCTCGGGTGAAGGAGCGTTCTTCCTCGAGTGCTCGGGGAAGGGCGAGCTGCTGTTCAACAGCTACGGGGGGCTCGAGCTGATCGAGCTCGACGGGCCGTACGTGGTCGACTCGGGCCACGTCGCCGCGTGGGAGGGCGAGGTCACCTACACCC
>JBEBJC010000459.1:0-6542 GCA_040080105.1 Myxococcota bacterium | reverse complement strand
CCGCAGGCCCACCGCCAACAGCGCGTCGGCGCGGTGGCCACGCCCGCCGACCGCGCAGGCGCGCTGGCGCTCGGGTGGGCGCTGCTGCGCGCCGGCGACGTGGTGGCGGCGAAGAAGATCGGGTGCAAACACGCCGAGTCGCCGTGGAAGCCGGGCGACCCGGCGGCGCAGCAGCTGTGCACCCCGCGGCCCGAGCCGGCGGTGGTCGACCGGCGCACGACCGGGCTCGATCGGTCGATCGTGTACGGGGTGATGGTCGCGGAGTCGGCGCTCGACCCGGCGGTGAGCAGCGCGGTCGGCGCGCGCGGGCTGATGCAGCTGATGCCGGCGGTGGCGGGCGAGCTGCACGGGCGGGTGTTCCCCGGCCGGCCGTTCGTGGAGGACGACCTGTTCTCCGCGCCGTACAACGTGGCGCTGGGGACGACCGAGCTCTCCGACCGCACGGCGTCCCTCGCGGGGACGCTGTCGCCGTCCGCGGTCCCGGCGGTGGTCGCCAGCTACAACGGCGGCGAGGAGGCGGTGCGGCGGTGGGTGGCGACGCTGCCCGCGCCGGCGCAGTCGGACGAGTTCGTGGAGGAGGTCGGGTACGTGGAGACCCGCGGGTACGTCAAGCGGGTGCTCGGGTTCGCGATGGCGTACCGGTGGGTGTACGGCGACGGGTGACGCCCCGCGCGGCGACCGGGTCACGACCGGTCGCGGGTCGAGCGAGCCACGGCATGGGCGGCCAAAGCGGCGGCGCCGATCAGGCGGTGCGACACCCCGCGCTCGGTGAGGCGCGCGGCGACGCGCGCCAACAGTACCCCCTCGGTCACCGCGGGTCTCGGCTCGCGAGGACCGGCGAAGGGGTCCGTCCACGCTGCTCGACGCGGCGCAACTCGCGGTACGCCTCCCGCATCGACAGGCCGTTGGCCGAGGCGAAGGCGCGGAGGTCACGCGCACCGAGCTGCAGCGCGAGGCAGACCCGGTCTCCCGGCGACATCTCCAACTCCCGTCGGGTTCGCTCCAGCCTGAGCTGCTCGCCGAGGTCCATCGATCCCCCTGCTCAGGCTAACCCGCGCGCTCGCACCCACCGGACGCGCTCGATTGACCGTCCGATCAGGCGGAGGGAGGCCAGACGAAGCTGGGCTGCAGCCCGCCGTACACCGGCCGGCCATCGGTGGGCGATGGGTACCCCTTCGTCTCGTCCCAGAACGCGTGGTAGGTCGCCTTGGGGAACGCGGCCGCGTCGTAGCCCATGACATTGGGCACGGCGACGCGGATCCGTCGCTGCTTGTCATCCAGCATCAGCACTGCGCCGCAATCGGTGCACAGGCAGATCTCCAGCGGACCCTCCGGGTTCTGGGCGTTGAACGGCACCCGCTTCATCTTCTCGGGGTGATCGACCTTCAGGTCGCCGTGGTTGAAGAAGGCCACGTGTGTGGTGTGCTGGCCGGTCACGGTCTTGCACACGTTGCAGTGGCACTCGTGGTTGTCGATGGGCTCGACCGCCGATTCGACGTGCACGTGAGCACAACCGCCTGCGTATTTTGCTGCCATGGATCCCTCCCTGATTCCGCCCGCGCTCCGGGCGGGGCAGAGGCTACCACACCGCCTTGTCGCGACACCGGACGCGCTCGATTGACCCAGGGTGGGTCAATCGCCCGTGTCGGCGCTGTCGACCGACAGGCACGCCGCGATCGACGATGGGGTGGGCTCGAGCCACCGGTAGTTCCGATCGACGTCGTCGATCGAGCCGTAGTTCTGGGTGCAGCCGTACATCCACCAGTCCCACGACGCGGCGTACAGCTGCCCCGAGCGGAGGTACCACCGCCAAATCTCGTTGTCCTTGTCCTGATGGATCACCACGATGTACGCCTCGTCGCAAGACACGTACTCGATGTGGTCTTCGACCGCGGACTCCAGGGCTTCGGTCAGATCTAGACACAACTCGGGCCAGTCGCTGCAGAAGTCTGTGATGGTGCCCGTGTCGCGCTCGCACCGGGAGCAGCCCGCCCCGGTGACGAGCAAGCACTGACCGATGAGAAAGGCCTTCGGTGGAGCGGCCGGAGCGACGACTCGGCCCAGCGGAGCTGGGCTATCGTTCGGAGTGGAGGCCGCGGAGCCGAGGCCGTCGATTAGGAAGGCGTTGAGAGAGCGTCGAACTACCCACATGTGAATGGTACTCCTTCAGGTGGGTCGTTGGATCGAGAACGGAAACCGGCCGAGCACCATCCCACACGCCATCGCCACCCTGCTAGGTAGCCGGCCTTCGGGGGCGGTGATGGCGTTGATCCAGGAGGAGCTGACGAACACGATCCTGGGCGCAGCAGTCGAGGTTCATCGCCTGCTCGGGCCCAGGCTGCTGGAGAGCGTGTACGCGAGGTGCCTGGTCCATGAGCTCGAGCTGCGCGGCATCGCGGTGACCTACCTCCGCCTCTCGGGAACCCGGGTGGGTCTCATGCGAGATGGGATGACCCGAGTCGTCGTTTGACTCCTCGGAGGTCCCGGGACCTCCACGTTCATTGTTTCGTTCGATCGGACAAAACACGGAGATCACGGAGGGAACGACGGAGTTCACGGAGGGCGGCGGGACAGAGCGGGTGACACCGCCGGATGAAGCACTTGTTTGGGGCTGCCGCTCCTCAGCTGCGGCGATTTGCGCCAACCCCGAACCTGATGTCCGGGCGAGACGGTCGTCGAGCCGACCAGGGATTCGATTCCGGCTGTCGTCCGACCGCGGAGCGGCTGCCCTGAATCCAGCTTCATCCGGCAGCATCGTCCGCCCCGTCCCGACGCCCTCCGTGAACTCCGTCGTTCCCTCCGTGATCTCCGTGTTTCGTCCGATCGAACTTCACAATGGGCTCCGGCACCGCGGTCAGGCCGCCAAGGCGCGGCCGGTGTAAGTCCACCGGTGGACCGCGCCAGCAACCGGCGTACGAGCACGCTGAACCAGATCTCGTCCTGATTGAGCCACGAACAGTGCTTCGGCGTGTAAACCATGCGTATCCGGTGACTCGGATCGGCCAGAAATGCGGCGCGCGAGGCCTTTCTCGCAAGGATGCCGTCTTTCCCCTTCTTGCCGAGGTCGTCGGCGATGCCGCACCACCTCGCGACTTGCTCGACGAGGGTCGCGGAGCGGCCTCGCCTTCGGTGACCTCTGACGCCGCAATGGCGGGCTGGCCATCGGCCCAACGACGACGCCACCGGCGGATGCGCTGGGTGTCCGTGCCGAGGACCGCCGCCTGGTCGACGTTGCGCCCACCCTCGGCGCTCATGAGCACGATCCGTGCGCGCTGGGCGATGTGCTGCGGCGTCGTGTACGCGCGGACGAGACGCTCCAGGACCGCTCTCTGCGCCACCGTGACGACAACCTGGCCCTTGGCGTGTGCCATCCGTCCCTCCGCTCCAGCGAAGTCTGATCCCCAGCAGAGCGACGTGCAATCCCGCCTCCGACCGATCCGGCCGAAGCGGAGCCTGCACGATCTCTCTCATCGAGACTCGGCGTCCGGAGCGGATCCAGTCGCCATCTCGGCCGTGGAGTACTAGTGGCATTCAGATTGCAGCGCGCAAATGTCAAGTCGATCCGCGTCAGAGGATGGTCGAACGCTACTGATTTGCGGTTCGGGTTGCCGAACCGATTCCGATTACGCCTGCGTCCTCACCGCAACTGGACGCGCTCGAGGTGGGCCTCGAGCGCGGCGCGGGTGTTGTCACGGTATCCGCTGCGAACCTCGGTGAACGCGGCGCGGATCCGTGCGGCTGCGGTAGCGACTCGCTCCGTCACGGCGGCGGGCGCCCAGCCGAGCAGTCGGCCCACGGCGGTGAACGACCTGGGTTCGACCTCGTCGAATCCGCGAACACCCGCAATGGTGAGCGCGAGGGTGGGATCGCCGTACGCGACCGTCGGGACGAGATCGTACGCCGGGGCGAGGCGCGCCCTGCGGCCGTCGGGGTACACGAGGCCCCAGTTCTTCCAATGGGCGTCGCCGTCGCCGGACAGGACGGTGAACACCAAGCGGTCGAGGAACCTGCCGGCGTCATTCGGGCACAGCGCGCCGACCAACGCGGCCAGCTGCTCGTAGGTGCCGGTGTACTGGCCGCCCGCGACGTCTCCTGGCACCCGGTCCGCCACCTGAGCGAGCTCCTCGAAGTGGATCCGTCTCCCCTCACCGCGATCGAACCGGCGCACCAACAGCACCCGCCCGTCCCCCCGCGGCAGCTCGGGCGGCAGGTCGGCGAACTCGTCCACCCCCACGAGGCGCGCGGCGGGCACCTCCAGCCCCGCGGCCCGTGCCCACTCCAGGGTGGTGTGCTCGGACGACGGCAGGCCGGCGTGCTCGGGGTCGTGGAACTTCGCGATCCACTCGCCCTCCTCCCCGACGACCGGCACCACGAGCCCGCGCTCCCCCCGACGGACCGAGAGCTTCCACTGCGCGCCGGCGAGGGTGAACCGGAGCGCGCCCGGCGGAGCGGGTGACGCGGCGAGCGCCCGCGACCGGCCGAGCAGCTCCCCACTCACGGGCGTCAGCGACAGCGCGCCCGGCAGATCGACCGCCGACAGCAGGAGCTCCAGGTCCGATGCGTCGTCGGGGAGCCCCGCCCACCGGCGGAGGTGACGAGCCCAGGCGCCCTGGGGCAGGAAGTGGGCGAACCAGCACGGGAGGCCCGAGGTCTCGAGGTCGCGCGGCCGGCGGTCCTCGAACTGCTGCCCGAGCATCGGCCGGCGCGGGTCGGCGAGCCACGCCGGGTCGAACGTGAACCGGTGGTGCTCATCGTCGTCCAGGCGCCACAGCGTCCCGACCGGGACCTCGTGGACCTCTACCCGAGCGCCCAGCGCGCTCATCCCGCGTCCGCCCGTCGCAGGATCGCGGCGATCGTCGGCCGGTCGTGCGCGCCGATGCCCCCGTACCGCTCGAGACAGTCGACGAGGGCCTGCTCGACCCACGCCCCGTGCCGTTCGAGGTACGTGTGCCAGTCCCTGCGCTCGATCGCGTCGCGCGTCCGCTCGTCCACGCCGACGCTCGCGAGCACCTCGGGCTCGGCGTCGGTCAGCTCGGACAGCGGACGCGGCCAGAACAGCCGCCCGGCGATCGTCGCGCCGCCGGACGGGTCCTGGAACACCTCGGACAGCGTGCGACGACGGCCCGCGTCGGTGTGCAGGAACACGCCGAAGTCGCCATCGGCGCTCACCACCCACGCGTCCCGGGCGAGCATCGCGGCCGCGTACAGTCGGGTGAACGACCCCTTCACGTTCCACCGACTCTTCGCGTCGAGGGTCACGTCGATCACCGGCAGCCGCGCCAGCAGCCGCTGCGCCGTCTGTTCTTCGTCCTCCCCGATGAGGGAGGTGTGTGCCACGACGTCAGCGATGCTGGACCGGGCGTGGACCTGAGTCACTGCGCCGCGCCACAGCCAGCGGACCAGCCGCTCGCGCGTGGCGTCGCTCGGGTGGGGGAACCGGTCGAAGAACGTGGCCAGCACGATCAGCGGCAGCCGGTACGGGAGCACCGACGCGTGCACGAACCCGGCGTCTTCCCGCAGCAGCGTGAGCGTGCGCACCAACGCCGCGCGGGTGCGGTCCACCAGCTCGTCCGACAGCTGGTGCCGCTCGTCGAACCGCACCGCGGGCGACACGTCGCCCACCGCCTTCACGCACCGCAGCAGCCACGCCTCGTCGAGCCGGCCGAAGCGCGAGGAGGTCTCCAAGTCGGTCGCCAGCTGCTGCAGCGGCTTGCCGCGCGCCTCCTCGCTGAACAGCGCGTCGACGACCTCGTGCTCCTCCAGCGGCACCCCCGACCGGTTGACCCGACCGAAGATCGCGCGGACGGTGGACGCGTCGGCGCCCCGCACCACGAACGCGGTGAGCTGGAACCGGGTGACGATCTCGTGCAGCTCGAACGCGCGGTCGACCAACGCTTCGGAGCCGTCGCCGACCTGGAGCCCGCGCGACCAGTGGAGCAGCCGGGTCCGGTCCCCGAGCGTGCACATCGGCAGCCAATCGGCGCCGCGGGGTCGCCCGATCTGGAACTCGGACGTCCGGAGGTTGACCCACACCGAGAAGTCACCGCCGGCTTCGGGCTCCGGGTGCGTCAGCGCCGCCACCAGCGAGGTCACCCGCTGCTGCCCGTCGACCAGCCACCACGCGTCCGCCACGGCCGGGACGGGCAGGGTCGTCGACCCCAACAGCAGCCGCTCGGCGGGCGCCGGCGCCTGGTTCACCAGGATCGACCCCAGGGGGTAGCCGCGCACGATGCTGTCGAACAGGTCCACGATGTTCGACCGTGACCAGCGGAACCCGCGTTGCAGGCGCGGGATCCGGATCCTCCCCGCTCGGGCGTACTGCACGATCTCCTCGACCGCCAGCACCTTCACTTCGGGGCGCTCGGGGAGCGGCTTGAAGTCCATCCGATCTCCTACCCCAGCTTCGCCAGCGCGGCGCGCCCCGCCTCGGTGAGGGACCAGTGCGCGAGGTGGCGGCGCCGGTGCGCCTCGCGGGCGAGCGCCCACCCCGGGTGGTCGGGCGGCAGCGCCACCAGCTCCTCCGGGCCCGGCACCTCCCCCTC
>JBEBJC010000458.1:0-6547 GCA_040080105.1 Myxococcota bacterium | reverse complement strand
CACCGGCGGGGAGGGGGTCGAGGCGGTGGGGTCGGCACCCGCCGGCGGGTCCTGCTCGCACCCCGCGAGCAGCCACGGGATCAAGGCAGCGTGTACGGGTCGGACAGGTGCTGCAGGAACCCGAGCAGGTCGTCGCCGCCGAGCTCGAGCCGCCAGGTCGACGCCCCCTCGGGGTCGAACCGCTCGATCACGCCGGGGACCGAGAACAGCGCGAACGTGTCGCCGTCGGGCAGCCGGTCGGTGTCGCCCATGATGAAGCTGTACAGCGGCGGGTCGGCCGAGAACACGCGGAGCTCCTCCGCGGTGCCCGCCGCCTCGTCGAACGTGTACTCCACCACCCGCGACGCGTTGCCGACCGCGCCGTCGTTGTCGAACACCAACATCCCGCCGTCGATCTGCTCGAACTGGTGTTGGTGCAGGAACGTCGCGCCGTTCACGTCCACGTCGCCGCCCGAGCCGCCGAACGCCCACGGGCAGTCGCCGGTGGCGCGGTCGACCGCGATCAGGGTGCCGAGGTTGCGCAGGCCGACGAGGTACCGGTCGCGGTCGGCCTGGTAGTCCAGCGCGTTCGCGTGGGTCCACCCGTGCGCCGGGTCGTCGCTCGGGTTCGCGGTCGGATCGAGGCAGTCCCACGCCGACCAGGTCGGGGTCACCGTCCCGTCGCGCGACACCTCCACCACCCCGCTGCCGAGCACGTCGTCGCGGGTCTCGTATCGGAGCGACGCCAGGGTGCCGTCGGGCAGCTCGACGAAGTCGTGCGCGAGGTCGGGCACCGGGAGCTCCTCGACCCGCTCGCCGTCCCACGACACCCGCACCAGCGCCGAGTCGGGCGACGGGCCGCCATCGACGATCGCCGAGCTGTACACGATGCCCTCGCCGTCGCGGGTGATGCGGGCGCGGAACACCGACAGCCCGCGCGGGTCGTCGTACCACCAGGTGGGCTCGCCGCTGGGATCGAACAGCACCACCGTGTTCGGCTCACCCACCAGGGTGGTGAGCAGCCAGCGGTCGTTGCCGTCGCCGGTCACGGTCGGCGGGACCAGACCCGCCGGCAGCGGCCCCGTGTGGTCGGTGTGGACGTCGGTCGTCTCGCCGTCCGACACGATCGCCCAGCTCACGTCGCGGTCGGCGGGGAGGCCGACCAACACCACCTCGTGGTCGGTCGCCGACGGGGTGGACGGGGTCGTGCGGTCGAGCGCGCCGTCGACGCCGAACGACACCGCGCCCGAGGTCGGCTCGTCGGTGGTCCAGCGGACCGTGATCACGGTCGAGATCCGCGCCGAGACCTCCGACGCCACGTCGGTCGGCCCGCCCGGCTCGTGTTTACACCCGAGGCAGGCCAGCGCGACCCACCCCCACCGCAGGTCAGTATTCGATGAGGCCATCGACCCACTCGTAGCTGAAGTCACCGGTCCCCTCGTCGTAGGTGCCGTAGGTGGCCGCGGCCCAGGGTTCTCCGGCGGGGGAGACCATCAGGACCTGGGCGTGCCCGAAGTAGTCGGGGTTGTACCCGTAGCTCAGGATCTGACCGTTCAGCGAGCCCACGGTCGTGGCGTCGAGCCCGAAGCCCGCCATACACGCGCCGGCGCCGTCGTCGAGCACGACGGTCGCGTTCGAGATCTCCAGATCGAACGCCCACAGGCACGGCGCACAATCGGTGCGGATGCCGGTCGACAGGAGATCGAGGGTGATCTGGCACTGGAGTGCGCCGTAGCCTTCGTCGTCGAGGAGCTGGTACTCCTCGGTGCCCACGTAGTCGGCGCCGACCACCCCGCTGCCGACCCGCTGGACCAGCGACTGCCCCGGCTCGACGTCGGTGTCCGCGTCGGTGTCGGCGTCCGCGTCCGCGTCCGCGTCCGCGTCGGTGTCGGTGTCGGTCTCCGTGTCCTTGGTGCCCGTGTCGTCCGGGTCCGTGCCGCCCGTACACCCGAGCAGCGCCAGCGCTGCTGCGGCCCTCACCATCGACCAGCTCATGTGTGCCTCCGCCCACCTTCCTATACATTCCCGGTCGACGGCTCGGTTGGTTCTCAGATCCGAGCGGGAGGCGGGATGGACACGGCGCGGTCGGGAGACGGCTGGGCGTGGGATCCGGCGCGACGGACGTTCGACGCCCCACACGCCTCGGTTCGGCTGTCTCCGCGCGAGGCGGCGATCCTCGAGCGGTTGATCGCGGCTGGCGGGGCGCCCGTCGGCCGCGACGACCTCGAGCCGGACGGCGGGCGCGAGGTGGACTTCGTCGTGCGGCGGATGCGCAAGAAGATCGAGCGCGACCCCAGCGATCCGCGGCTGCTGCGCACCGTGCACGGGGTGGGGTACCAGTTCGGGCGGACGCCGGTGCCAGCGGCGGCGGCGCCCCCACCGAGCGAGCGGTTGGTGATGGGCGACAGCCGGATCGATCTCGAGCTCGGGCTGGTGGAGCGGTTCGGGGCCGAGCGCACGCTGACCCCACACCAGCGCGCGATCCTCGCCGCGCTGATCGAGGCGTCCGGCCGCCCGGTGCACGAGCCTCACTCGCCCGCCGGGGGTGGAGCGACAGCCGCTCGACCCGCGCGGTCGACGGGGTGGTGCTCCAGCTGCGGAGGTTGCTCGAGCCCGATCCGGCCGAGCCGGTGCACCTGCTGACGGTCCGGGGGCACGGCTACCGCCTCGCGCTCGACCCGCCGCGCACCAACCTCGGACCCTCGGCGGGCCCGCTGTTCGGGCGGGACGCGCTGCTCGACGAGGTCGTGGGGCACGTGGAGGCGCACCGGTGGGTGGTCCTGGTGGGCCCCCCCGGGGCCGGCAAGACGCGGGTGGCCGAGGCGGCGGCGCACCGGGTCGCGCAGGAGTGGCCAGGCGGCGCGTGGTGGGTGGACGCGCGGTCCGCCACCCGCGGGGCCGAGCTGCTGACCATGGTCCGCGCGGCGTTGGGGCTGGCGGAGGGCGCCGCCGATCCGTCCGCGGCGGCGCGGCTGGTGGGGGCCAGCCTCGGCCGCCGGCCGCGGATGTTGGTGGTGCTCGACAACCTCGAGCAGGTGCGCGACGCCGAGGACGTGCTCGGGCTGCTGCTCCGGCACGCCCCCGCCGCGCGGCTGCTGGGGACGTCGAGCCGGCGCCTGGACCTGGGCACCGGGCAGGTGGTGGTGGTGCCTCGGCTCGACCGGGCCGACGCAGTGGCGCTGTTCCGCGCCAGCGCTGCGGCGGCGGGGGTGCCGCCCGCGGGCGACGAGACGTCGATCGGGGCGTTGTGCGCCGCGCTCGACGACTGGCCGCTCGGGGTGAGCCTCGCCGCCCGGCGGGCCGGGGCGATCGACCCGCGGGCCCTCACGTCGGACGCGACTGCGCGCGTGCAGTGGCTCGAGCTGGGGGAGCAGCGCTCGCAGTCGGTCCGGCGCGCGGTGGAGTGGGCGATCGGGCTCGCTTCGGCGGCCGAGCGGCGGGTGCTGGTGGCCCTCACGGTGTTCCGCGACGCGTTCGACCTCGCGGCGGCCTCCGCGGTGACCGGCGCGACCCCGGCCGACGTCGCGCAGCTGGTCGACCGGTCGCTGCTCGACGGCGGTCCGGTGAGCGGCTACCGGCTGTTCGGGCCGGTGCTGGACGTGGTGCGCGACCGGCCGCCTCCGCCCGACGTGGTGCAGGCCCACCGGACGTGGTTCCTGGGGCGAGCGCGCGCGATGTGGGCGATGCGGCGCGGGTCGGACCGGGCGGCGGCGCGGGTCGAGTCCACCCGGACCGCCCGCGACCTGGCGGCGGCGGTCGACGCGTCGATCCCGGGCGATCTGGTAGGCGTCGCCGACGTGCTGCAGCTGGTGATCCACTCGTCGTGGCTCGATCGCTCGGACGCGGTCGCGCGGCTCGAGCAGGTGCTCGCGATCGATCCGTCGGGCGTGGGTGGGCGGCTGTGGGCGCTGTGGGCGGTGGAGCACCTGCGCGCGTACCAGTTCGGCGACGCGGCGGCGTGCATCGCGCGGGCCACCGCGAACGGGCTACCCGCCGACGCGTCGGACCTCTTGGTGGTGAAGGCCACCCTGGCGGAGCTCTCGGGCGAGGGGTTCGACCCGGGGCCGCTCGATCCGCGGGCCGACCCAGCCCTGCGGGCGGCGTGGACCTCGGCTCGGTCGCTGTCGGCGCACCGCGCGGGCCAGGCCGACGCCGCGGCCGCGATCCTGCGTGAGGGGGTGCGCCTCGCGCGCCGCGACGGTGACCTGGTCGGCGCGCGCGACCTGCAGTTCCAGCTGGCGTTGGCCGAGGAGCTGCTGGGGCTGCCGTCCGAGGCGGTGGCGCGACAGCTCGAGCGGCTGATGACGTCGTTCGAGGCCGAGGGGCTGTACCGCGGCGCCGGGTCGTGCGCGTACCACGCCGCCCACCGGCTGCTCGGCGAGCCGAGGCGCGCGCGGGCGCTCGCCCAGCGCGCGGTCGACCTGGGGCGAGCGTGTGGACCGGCGGGGGAGTTCCTGGTCGCCCGGGGGACGATGGCGCTGGTGTACGCGGGCCTGGCGGACGACGATCCGGCGGACCTGCTCGCGGAGACCCTCACCTTGGCGAGCACCGCGGAGGCCAACCGCGACCTCCACCTGCGGTGGGACACCGCGCTCGCCGCGGTCGTGACCTACCTCCGGCTCGATCTGCCCGACCGGGCGCGCGAGGTGGCGCAGCGGCTGGACGACGGCGCGCCGCGCGAGCTCCGGGTGGTCCTGCGCGCGTTGACCGAGCTGCAGTCGTCCGACCCCGAGCTGGGGGACGTGCGGCTCGCGATCGTGCGCGGCACCCGGGTCGACCACCCGTTGGCGGGCTGGCTCACCCCGCCGGTGGTCAGGGTCGGCGGCGCGTGGCTCGCTCGTCGGTCGGGCGAGCGTTAGGGCGCGGCGCGCGTCGTGCGCCGGAGGTCCCCTCATGCCCAACGTCGCCGAGGCGATCCGCGCGCACGCCGCCGCGCGGCCGGACCAGCCCGCGCTGGTGTTCCCGGGCGAGGACTACCGCACCGAGGCGCCCACCTGGCAGCAGTGGACGTTCGCCGAGCTCGATCGCGAGAGCGACGCGTACGCCCGGGGGTTCGTCGCCGCCGGGGTGCGGGTCGCCGATCGGGTGGTGGTGTTGGTCCGCCCGAGCCTGTCGTTCTACGCGGTGATGCTCGGGCTGTTCAAGCTCGGCGCCACGCCGGTGCTGCTCGACCCCGGGATGGGGATCCGGGCGTTGCTGGCCTGCATCGAGCGCACCCGGCCGCGGGTGTCGATCGCGGCCCCCGCGGTGCACGCGGTGGCGTCGACCGTGGCCCGGCGGTCGTTCGCGTCGGTCGAGACCAAGATCACCGCCGGCGCGCGGTGGTTCTGGGGGGGGACCACCCTCGCGGCGTGTCGGCGAGAGGGCGCGGACCCGTTCGCGCTGGCCGAGCGCGCGCCCGGCGACGACGCGGCGATCTTGTTCACCAGCGGCTCCACCGGCTCGGCCAAGGGCGTGACCCTCACCCAGTCGATGTTCCGCGCCGAGGTGGCCTCCCTCGGCGAGAGCTTCGGGTTCCGGCCCGGCGACAAAGACGTGCAGGCGTTCGCCGCGTTCGCGATCTTCGACCTGTGCCTCGGGCACACCGCGATCCTGCCGAAGATGGACTACTCGAGGCCCGCCACCGCCGCCCCGGCCGACTTCGTCGCCGCGATCGAGGCCCACGGGCCGTCGATCACCTTCGCGTCCCCGATCGTGTGGCAGAACGTCAGCCGGTACTGCGTCGAGCGAGGCCTGACCTTCCCGTCGGTCCGCACGCTGATCACGGTGGGCGCGGCGATCCCGGCGTACCTGCACCGGCGGATGCAGCAGATCCTCCCGCCGGGGGGCCAGGTGTGGACGCCGTACGGCGCGACCGAGGGGCTGCCGCTGACCCGGATCGGAACGGACGAGATCCTGGGCGAGACCTGGGCGAAGACCGCGCGGGGGGCTGGGACCTGCGTGGGCGCGCTCGCGCCGGGGGCCACGATCCGGGTGATCCCGATCGTGGACGGCCCGATCCCCACCTGGTCGGACGCGCTCGCGCTGCCGGCGGGCGTGCTGGGGGAGATCGTGGCCGGCGGGGACCAGGTGAGCCCGTCGTACAAGGACGCCCCGGAGGCCGACGCGCTGGCGAAGATCCGCGACGGCGACCGGATCCTCCACCGGATGGGAGACGTGGGCTACCTCGACGAGCAGGGTCGCCTGTGGTTCTGCGGGCGGAAGGCGCACCGGGTGGAGACCGCCGACGGCTCGGTGTTCGGCGCCGACGCGGTCGAGGGCGTGTTCAACGAGCACCCGTCGGTGTTCCGCACCGCCCTCGTGGGGCTCGGTCCGCGCGGGCGTCAGGTGCCGGTGGTGTGCGTGGAGATGGAGCCCGGGCAGGTGTTCGGCCCGACCACCGAGGCGGAGCTGCGGGCGTTGGCGGCAGGGACCCCGGTCGAGGGCAAGATCGCGGCGTTCCTCCCTCATCCCGGGTTCCCGACCGACGCGCGGCACAACAGCAAGATCCGCCGGGAAGACCTGCTCGGGTGGGCGTCTGCGCGCGTCCCCGCCGAGGTCGCCCGCGCGGCACCGAGAGGGTGAGATG
>JBEBJC010000457.1:0-6552 GCA_040080105.1 Myxococcota bacterium | reverse complement strand
CACGCTGCGCCAGCCGACGGCCGGCGCCAACACGAGCTCGGTGGGCCCCTCGAGCTCCGCGGTCGAGTCGTCCTCGAGGCCCGGGACCGCCGCCGAGGGTCCCCCGAGCTGCACCAGCTCGCGCATCGCGTGCGCCGCCGAGGGGTACCGGTCCTCGGGGCGCTTCGCCATCAGCCGCGACACCCACCGCTGGAAGCCGGTCGGGACGGCGACGCGCGGGAC
Source organism: Myxococcota bacterium (assembly GCA_040080105.1). Classification (GTDB taxonomy): domain Bacteria; phylum Myxococcota_A; class UBA796; order UBA796; genus JACKER01. Next base: position 6,330 of record JBEBJC010000457.1, on the reverse strand, counting down.
GAGTGGATCCGGCTCGGCGGTGAGGTGGGCCGTGATCAGGCCAGGGCCCCGCACCACGCCGAACGGGCGTTGGTCGCCCACGACCCGGTACACCAGCGCGCCCAACGCGTACAGGTCGGTCCACGGCCCGAACTCGCGCCACTCTCCGCGGATCTGCTCCGGGGCCATGTACAGCAGGGTCCCGATCATCTCCTCGGCGATCGACCTCGACTGGGTGTCCTCGAGCGCGGTGGCGATGCCGAAGTCGGTGAGCTTCCACCCGGGGCGCAGGTCGGCGCCGGTGCCGAGCAGGACGTTGCCGGGCTTCAGGTCGCGGTGGATCACCTGGCGGGCGTGCGCGTGGCCGAGGGCGTCGAGCAGCCCGAGCAACATCGCCCGCACGTCGTCCCACGACGACGGCACGAACTCGGCCAACGTGCCGCCGCTCGCGTACTCCATCACGAGGTACGGCGAGCCGGCGAGGAGCTCGCCGCCGCTGTGGTCCGCGGTGCGCTCGTCGACCTCCCCGGCGTCGAACACCCACACGATCCCCGGGTGGTCGAGACCGGCGACAGACCGGACCTCGTTCATGAACGAGGCGTGAACGCTGGCGGAGCGGCTGCCGTGGGGGTGCATGACCTTCACCGCCACCGGCACCCCGCTGTCGCGGTGCGTGCCGGCCCACACGACGCCAGCGCCGCCACGGCCGATGGGCCGGGTGAGATCGAACGGACCGAGGCGCACGTCTGGCACGGGGAGACAATACCTCGGGGGGGGACACCGTCACCGCAGGACGGAGACGGAGGACCGACAATTCCGCAGGACGGAGTCCGAGGACCGACCTTTCCGCAGGACGGAGTCCGAGGACCGACAATTCCGCAGGACGGAGTCCGAGGACCGACCTTTCCGCAGGACGGAGTCCGAGGACCGACAATTCTGCAGGACGGACCGGACCGGCGAGCCCTCCCGCAGATCTGCGAGGTCAGAACCGCAGGCCGCTGAACACAGCCACCCCCAACCGCGCCCGATCCCCGCGCCCACCCGGGGTCACGCGGACGCTCGCCCCGAGAGGCAGCGGCGCGGCGAGGTGCGCGGTCACCACCGTGTCCGCCCCGACATACCCGACCTCCGACGGCTCGGCGGCGAGCGCCAGGTCCGCCCAGAAGCTCCACATGTGCACCTCCTACGGGCACCGTAGAGCGCCACCGCGGTCCGAGCCCCCGGATCGGGAGACGTTCGAGCAAAAAGGCGTCACTCGTCGGATTCGCGCCCGCGCACGGTGAGCCCGAGCTCGTCGAGGCGTCCGAGCCCCGGGATCTCGCGCTCGTACAGCGAGGCCCGCGCTTCGCCGCCCTTGCCGGCCGGCCGGTCGAGCACGTCCTGGATCGGCACCCGCGCGAGCGCGGTCTGCTCGGCGACCGACAGCGGCAGGTCGGGCTCTCCTCGCGCGACCCGCGCGGACAGCGTCGCGTCCAGCACCTCCTGCAGGTGCTCGACCGCGCGCTGGTAGTGGCCCGAGCCCCAGTGGTACAGGTCGGACAACGACGCGAACGAGGTGTCGAGCAGCGAAGTGGGCACGTCGGCGCACAGCTCGCGCAGCGGGACGTCCCGCCCGCCGCCGTGCAGCTCGGTGCCGAGCGAGGCCCGCACCGTGTCGCCCGCCTCGTCGAGCGACGCCTCCTGCCACGCCGGATCCGCCGCGGCCTCGCGCGCCACCACCAGCAGCAGCGGGTCGCGGGCCCAGTACTCGAACGCGTCCTGACCGCGCACCTCCTCCCCCGGCCGGTACGTCCGCCCGCCGGGGCCGACCGGCAGCGGGGCGTCGGGCCGGGCCGAGCGGACCCGGATCGCGAGGTCGGCGCCGGCGTGGGTGCGGGTCATCGCGATGCCGAACGCCCCGAACAGGCGGTGCCAGTCCGTGTCCGACAGCCGAGCGAACGCCTGCTGCAGGCGCGCCCTGCGCGACAGGCCGAGCGCCAGAGTGAGTGTCTGCCCGTCCCAGGTGTTGATCGAGTCGAAGTTGCCCTCGTGCGAGTTGAGCACGCCGAGCAGCACCTCGGCGCGACGTGCGTCTCCGGGGACCCCCTCCTCGGCCGCGATCGCGGCGGCCTCCCGCCGGACCAGCTCGTCCGACGGCGCGAGGCTGCCGCCGACGATGTACCCGTCGGGGTCGGCGGTGGTGAGCCGCCGCGAGGGCGTGAGGGTCACGTCGTGGCCCGCGGTGTGCGCCCGCCACGCCGAGCGGGTGTACGTCGCGAGCCACGTCCCGTCGTCGAGCATCTGCAACCCGTCGGCCGCGAACGCGGTGGGCGGGCGCGACCCCAGCGCCGGCGCCCCGTCGACCGCCGCGCTCGCCTCGTCCCACGCGTCGAACGTGCCGGACGGCTCAGCGCCGAGCCGCCCCCGAGCGACGTCGAGGCGCGCGCGCAGCTCGTGCAGCTGGGCGGTGCGCGCCTCGCCCGCCGCCGCCGGGGTGACCTCGATCCGGCTCGCCGCGCGGTCCCGCGGCAGCACCAGCGCGTGCTCGCGCTCCGCCGCCAGCGCCTCCAGCCGGGCCACCCGCGGGGTGGGGGCGTCGGTGCCGGTCGCGACGCCGTGCTCGACCCGCTCGATCGCCGCGGCGAGCCGCGCGGTCTCGATCAGCGCGCGGCCCGCGTCGCCGCCGGTGTGCGACAACGTGCGTCCCGTGGTCCGCGCGGTCTCGCGGACGTCCGACGTCTCGGCAGCGTGCGCCACCGCCTCGAGCCACCGGTGCAGCTCTATCTCGAGCGTGGCGCGCGGACCGTCGATCGCCGACCGCGCGGACGCGGTCGCCACGCGGATCTCCTCCGTCCCGGTCGGTGCGGGGGGCGGATCCGACCGCCGGCGCCGGGGCGAGCTGGTGACCGGGGCGAGCGCGGCGTTCACCTCGGTCGCGAGCGCCGCCGTGGCTTCGTCGTACGCGTCGAGGGCCCGGTCGACCACCGGGGGCAGGTGATTGCCGATCCCGTCGCGGAACGCGCGCGCCAGCGTCTCGACCTCGGCCGAGGCGTGGGCGGTGACGGCGATCGCGCCGAGGCGCTCGTCGGTCGACGCGAGGGACGCGAGCGAGCGGCTGGCGGGGGCGTCTCCCCCCTCCTCGACCACCGGCGCCACCTCCGCCGGCGCCACCTCCGGCGGGAGCGCCGCGTCGACCCGGGCGCGGAACGCCGCCACGTCGAGCCACGGGTACGCGGTGCCGAGCGCGGCGGTGACGCGGTCGAGCAGCACCCGGCCCGCGTGGGCCCAGTACCCCGCATCGCGGCCGTAGGCCTCGGTCCACGCGAGCGCTTTGTGCACGCACCACACGAGGTCGGTCGCGTCGCCGGGCTCGACAGGCAGCGCGCCGGGGTCGCCCCCGCCCAGCACCGCGTCGACCGCGCGCACCACAGCCGGCGTCGGGTCGGTCGCCGGCCCGGACTCGGGCGCGCCCACTCCGTCCTCCGCGGGTCTGGCGATCTCCTCGCGTCGGTGCATGGTGGCAGCACCCATGGATCCTCCGCACCCAACGTGCCCCAGCACGTCCGCGCGTTCGACTGACCATTCGCTGATCCGTGGGGCGCTGGGCGGTGATCGGCTCGTCGGGGTGTGTGTCGTTCACCGACGAATCGATGTGGCCGGGTCACCCGTGGCGCTTGCCCGACGGCCGGTGCGCGTGGGCTCAGCGCTCGCCGAGGTGCTGCCAGGGGTGGTCCATGAACGCGCGAACGCGCTGAGGTTTTGGTGACTCGCCAGCCCGACCGCTCGGGTTAGCCGTGTATAGGCCGATTCCCGGGACCCGAGGTTTCGATGCCAGGCCGCAGCCGCTCACCTGTATCCACCGGAGCCAGCACCGCAGCGACCGTCGAGCCGCCCGCGGGTCTCGATTTCGCCCAAGCCTACGGCAACGACGCTGCCCAATCCGACATCCGCGACGCAGGGGTACCACTGCCTGCCGGCGTCCCCGACGATCCGTGTTTCGCCACGTTGCAGGAGGCCGAGCGCTGGGCCGCGACGGGTCCGTACGGCCCGCAAGACCTGGTCGGAGCCGAAGGACGCGGCGGGTTCACCGCCTCCTACAGCCCCAACAACGGACCGGGCGTGTTGCAGATCAGCCAGGGGGCCGCGCTCGCCTTCAAGGACACGCTGGTCTCCAGCGGCGGCGCCATCTCGCCCCACCCCGATCTGCCCGCCTCGGCCCAGCTGACCACTCTGGCGACCACCCTCTCGGCGATGCCCGAGCCAGCCCGCAGCGCGGCGCTCGCCGCCTACCAGTGGACAGACGCCGAGAAGGCCCCGTGGATCACCCGCTGCGAGTCCCAGATCGAGTCCACATGGGGCGGGCAGCACTCGTTCTTCCTCAACCAGCCGCAGTGGGACTGGATCGGCGCCGACGTGAACGTCGACCTCCAGATCGGGGAGCGGGTGAAGGGTCCGACCGACCACATGGACGTGGAGACCTACAAGGTCCCCGACGGCGAGAGCCTGCGCACGTTCGATGTCTCGCACCAGGTCGCGTACGGCGCCGGCGACAACGCCCGAGACCAGTCGATGCGGCTGGCGTCGACCACGCTGGGACCCAAGGAGTACGACCTCCTCCGTCAGGTCGTCCAGTTCGACAACAACTCGTCCGAGCTCACCCCGGCCGCCCAGACCTCGCTGCGGTCGTTCATCACCACCTTTGACGGGGCAGTGGGTGACGCGCGGCACCAGGAGATCCGGCTCGAGCTGGTCGCCCACGCAAGCGCCCGCGGCGCAGACGACTACAACCTACGCCTGACCGAGCAGCGCGCCGCGGCGGTGAAGACGTTCCTCGGAGACAACGGGTTCCACAACGTCGACACCCGGGTGATCTCCACCCCGGTGGGGGAGCGCGACGCCGACCAGACCGACCCGGACAAGGCGAGCGACCGCAGCGTCGAGCTGTTGGTCGACGGCGGCGGTCGGATGGTCACCGCGAACCACGAGTGGGGGCACGCGTTCGGCCTCGACGACGAGTACAACACCGTCGGGGACCGGGCTGGCCACGACGACCTGGTCAAGCAGATGACCGACGCCAACGGGGTCAACCTGCCGGGCGCGATCAACGAGCACAACGGCGGGATCATGTCCTACGGCAACGAGGTCCGGCCGCAGCACTACGCGACGTTCCACAATGCCCTGCAGACGGTGACCACGAAGAGCCCGTGGTCGCTCGGCACGCGCAAGCCGAAGGCGCAAGCGGAGGCCGAGTGCGTCGATCCGTCCTCGCGCTGACCTTGGGAGGCCTGATGTGTGGGTCCGATTCGGGTCGCTCTGGGGACGGTACCGATCCGCCGCCCCCACCTGGAACGACGTTGCCGAGGGTCTACCCCGACGATCCCTCGCCACCGCCCGCCGCGCGCGCTTCCACCTGGACATTTCCCGGGTCCGCCCCCGTGGTGTTGGCGTGTGACGCCCGGGCGATCCCGGCGCTCGAGCGCGTGCTGCGCGAGCTGTTTCAGGGAGTCCCGCTCCGTCCGGATCAGGTCCCGGAGGGCGCGTTGCTGCTGGAGATCACCTGGCAGGACGCCGGCGCCGCGCCCACCGTGACCCGGTTGTACGCCGACGGCACCCAGACCGCGGGAGACGTGCCGGAGCGGCGTCTGCGTCCGGAGACCCTCGCCACCCTCCGAGCGGCGCTCGCGGCGGTGGACGTGGCAGGGTTGACCTGCCCTTAGGGACTTCGATTCGACGCCCACGGCCTCACTTGTCTAGCGCCGGTCATTCGCCTACTTCCGCCAGCGCCATCGGTCCGGCTATGCCGGTCCTCCGGCGGTTTCTGGCGTCGCAGGTCGACAGTCGCCCGAGGGAGCGTCGGTGGTCCTGGATCGGGCCATCGCGCTCTGTCGCCGAGCTGGCTCCAAGGACATCCTCCTTCGCCTGACACCGACTTCACCCAGACGAGCCACCTCGATCGGTGGGACGCCGACGGGGGTCGATCGGGCGCCGGCGGATCCCCGAGCGCTTGTTTGGGGACTAGGCTGCGGCCTGGCCACCCTTCTTGCTCGGCTTCTTCCCGCGCGTCTTGTGGCGCGACCGGGCGTTCTTGTTGGAGCACGCGCGCGAGCAGTACTTGGAGTTCGGGCGCCGGGGGTTCGTGCAACCCGGCCAGGCGCAGATCGTCTTGTCCGCGCCCTCCTCCTCCTCGTCGTCGTCCTCCTCCTCGAGATCCTCGTCGTCGTCGCCGTCATGGTCGTGGTCGTGGTCGTGGTCGTGCGCGGGCGCGGGCGCGACCGGCGGGCGGACGGCGGGGGCCGGGGCCGCGAGCTCAGCCTTGGGCTCTGCGGTCGCCTTGGCCCGCGCTGGCTTCGCTGCGGCCGGCTTCACCTCGGC
>JBEBJC010000456.1:0-6560 GCA_040080105.1 Myxococcota bacterium | reverse complement strand
CACCCGGACCTGGCGGTGTCCTCCCTCACCGGCCCGGTCGACACCGCGGTGGTCCAGTGGGCGGCCGGGACGAGCAACGCGTGCGGGTCAGCCCACCGCAGCGTGCCCGCCCCGGTCAGGATCGGGTTGGGAGACCCGTACCTCTCGCCGCTCCACGGGCTCGGTTCGACTCGGCCGGTCAGGGTGTCGACCGTCCCGTCGCGGAGCGGCGAGGCGCACCGACCGATGGGGGCCGCGTCGAACCGGTACAGCGGGCGGCGAGCGGACACCCCTGCGGAGATCGACGAGGCCCCGATCGGAAGCTGGAACGTGACGCCGGCGCCGGGCGCGCCGTACATCGGGTTGCACGCGAGGGCCGCGCGGGAGGCCGGCAGCACCGCGCCCGCGTCGAGGAGGAGACCGATCTCCTCGCCGAGGGACACGGTGTGCGCGACCCGGACGGTGAGGTCGGTGGAGCGCACGAGCTCCGGACCGACCCACCCAGGGCCCGCGCCGCTGGCGCACGTGTCGCACAGCGGCTGGACCCGGTACAGACCCCACGACGAGGACACGGTGGTGTGCTCGGCCACCGAGCCACGCACCAGCGCCCCGAGCCCGAACCGGAACGTCGGATCCGACTCCGCCCCGATCGGGACCGAGCCGGACAACGTCTCGACCTCGACCGCCTCCGACCGCGTCCCGGGGACGACCGTGGTGGATGCGGTGAGATCCACGTCGATCGCGGACGCGGACGCGGGGCAAAGCGCTGCCAGACACGCAGCCACTCGGCGCATGCCACCTCCCGTGCCGGACACGGGTCCGGTTCACCCTTGTCGTGAGGTGGTGCACGGCGGTGTAAATCGAAAGGGATGCAGCGCAACCGGGGTTGCACCCCACGAACGGCGCGCGCCGACGGCCCGGCCACGAACAACGACGGCTGCTGCGGGGTAGGACCGCCGCTCCGCGTGACCGGCGCCGGTCAGTGCTCGAGGACGCTGCGGATCTCGGCCAGCTCGGCGTCGCCCGGGTACTCCGCCTCTGCCTGGGCGAGTAGCTCCAACGCCACCAGGGCGGACTCGGGCGTCTCGAGGTCCATCGCCGCAGCGTACGCCGCGATGGCCGCCCCGCGGCGCAGTTGGCGCGCGCTGCCCGCGAGCAGCTCGCCGAACGTGTAGGTGCGCTGCAGATCTGCCGGCAGGAAGGTCTGATCGTCCTTCCAGTACACGGCCACCGTGATCGGCGTGTCGTCGGTCACGTCGGCCGGGTCACAAGCCGCGATGAGGTGGTGGAGCACGGCGCTGTCGTTCGGGGCCAGGTGTTGCGGCTGGACCTCTTCGTGCTGCGTGGACACCTCCTCGGCCGTGGTCTTCACCAACTCGAAGCCCGCCGGCAGGTCGAGGCGCAGCTCGAGGTCCCGGACCGCCACGTCCATGACCTCGTCGAAGCGGTCATGGAGCATCTTCCACGCCTCTTCGTCGGAGTCGACGAACAGTGTCGCGCCGCGCCCCAGGTCGGTGACGGTGTCCATGAGGGCGTCGTTGTAGGTTTCGGAGGTCCCGACCCCGACCCCGACGATGTAGATCCCGTCGTCGTCAGCTGCCGACGCGTACCCACCGATCAGCTCGGCGTCGGTCTCGCCGACATTGGCTCCGCCGTCGCTGATCAGCACCACGCGGTCGACGGTCTCGGGGGTGGAGGCGGCCGCGATCAGGTCGTACGCGGTCTGCAGGCCCGACGACAGGTCCGTGGAGCCGTCGGAGACCAGGCCCTCGCACACCGACACGAGCACCACGTCGCTGGGTCCGGTGACCGAGTGGCCGGCGAGCAGCGTGTTCTGGGTCGAGTTCCAGGTGACCACGCTCAGGACGTCGTCGGCGCGCAGGGACGCGGCGATCGCCAGGCAAGCCTCGCTGGCGAGGGCGATCGGCTCTCCCGTCATCGAGCACGACGTGTCGATCGACAGAGCGAGGTTCATCGGGGCCGGCTCGGTCCGCTCCTCGCTGGTCACCGCGATCTGGAGCCGGTACTCACCGGGTGCCAGGTCCGCGTCGGCGGTGAGCTGAACGTCCAGGGCGACCTCGTCCGGCTCGGCCGCCGGGTAGTCGAACGAGTAGTAGTTCAGGAACTCCCACGGCCTCACGTACGCCCCCGTCCTGAGGTCCGCGAGGGCGCGCCCGCGTACCAGCACCGCCGACGACGTGGAGTTCGTGTCGTCGGGGGACATCCACAGCGAGAGCGGCTCGGCGGGTCCACAGTCCGCGCCGGTGTCGCCGGTCGCTCCGCTGTCGACGTCGGTGTCGGTGTCGGAGTCCGCGTCGGTGTCGACATCCGCGTCCGAGTCGGCGTCGGTGTCCGCGTCGGTGTCGACATCCGCGTCCGACTCGTCGTCGGTGTCGGCATCGGATGTGCCCGTGACGTCCTTCCACGTGCCCGTCAGCTCCTCTCCCGTCTGTCCGTTGCAGGCCCATCCGGCCACCAACCAGACCCCTGTCACCACGCGCATGTTCGTGCCCTCGCGACTACAGGTTCGTGCACTTCCGCGCTACCCGCCACCGCGAGTTCCACGAACTCGGCCTGACGCTGTCGCCACCTCCCGGATCGATTCCGGATCGGCCTCGTCAACGGTCTGAACGAACAGGATCGCGCAGGGAGAGCGCAGAGAGGCCGGCGCCGGGGCGACCCCCAGCGGGTCGACCCACGCCGGCAGCTGCGCCTGCACCACGCACGGCCCGTCGAGCAGGTCCCACCAGCAACCGTTGACCTCCTCGGAAATCTGGGCTAAACGGGACCAGAGAGGATTCGGCTGTCCTGTCGTCCGGGGTTTTCGACCGAAGCTTCTTCTTTCGAGTCGGCGTGACGGCGGGCGAGCTCGAGACATTGTCGTGCGGAGGGGAAATGTGGACCTTGGTCTTGGTGTCGCTGGCCGGCTGCGGCGCTGATCCGGGCGAGGAGCCCACGGCCGGATTCGACCCGTGCGCGGCCGCCGAGGTCTGCAACGGCGTCGACGACGACTGCAACGGCCAGGTCGACGAGGGCGTGGCGATCGTGGCGTACCTCGACCGTGACGGCGACCAGCACGGCGACCCAGGGAGCTCGGTCTCGGTGTGCGCGCTGGTCGCCGGGGTGTCCGCAGGGAGCGACGACTGCGACGACGCGGACTCCGGGGTCCACCCCGACGCCGACGAGCGGTGCGACGGTCGCGACCAGGACTGCGACGGCGTTCCGGACGACGGACTCCCCGAGGTGGACGGGTGGGTCGACGCCGACCAGGACGGCGCCGGCGACCCCGCGCGCCCGACCCGCGGCTGCGGACTCCCGCCGGACGGGGTGGCGAACGCCGAGGACTGCGACGACGGCGACGCCGCGGTCGGCCCGAACGCGGTCGAATCGTGCAACGGCCGGGACGACGACTGCGACGGCGACCCCGACGAGGAGCTGCTCGTCGCCCGGTGGGTCGACGGGGACGGCGACGGGTGGGGCAATGACGACGCAGCCGCGGACGTGTGCCCCGAGCTCGCCGGGTTCGCGGACCGACCGGGCGACTGCGACGACGGCGACCCCGACCGCAACCCGGACGCCACCGAGGTCTGCGACGGGCGCGACGACGACTGCGACGGCTCGATCGACCAGGGCGTGGACGAGCTGCTCCATCGCGACCTCGACCTCGACGGGTTCGGCGACCCGGTGGTCACGCTGCGCACGTGCGGCGGGCTGCCCGGGTGGGTCGACGACGCCACGGACTGCAACGACGTCGACGCGGCCGCGTTCCCCGGCAATCTCGAGACCTGCGACACCGTCGACAACGACTGCGACGCGGCGGTGGACGAGGACCTGCCGACTCGGTGGTACGTCGACGCGGACGGTGACGGCCTGGGCAACCCGGCTGTCGCGATCGACGTCTGCGACCCGCCGGCGGGCTTCGTGACCGTGGATGGGGACTGCGACGACAGCGACGCCGCAGTCCCGCCGAGCTGCCCCGCATCGCTGTACGGCGACTGGCCGAGCTTCGGCTACGACGCGGGCCGGACCGGCCGCGTGCCCGGGTCGGTGGGCGAAGTCCCGCCCAGCTTCGCGTGGACGGTGTCGGCCGCCGTCGGCTACAACGCGGGCGTCGTGGTGGCGGACGGACGTGTCTACTCGACCGAGACGATCGCCGGGGAGTGGGCCTTCGTCGCCCGCGACCTGTTCGACGGGGCGACGGCGTGGACCAGCCGCACGTTCGGCTGGGGCACCCTGTCGGGTCCGACCTTCGCCGATGGCGCGGTGTGCGCCACGTACGGCAACTTCTCCGAGAGCCAGGTGGCGTGCATCGACGCCGCCACCGGCGACGAGCGGTGGTCCACGCTGATGCCGATGCAGTTCGAGACGTACCTCGCCCCGCTCGTGGTCGACGGGACCCTGTACTCGGGCGGCGGCACCTTCGGCGGGCTGTACGCGCACGACCTGGCCACCGGCGACGAGGTGTTCGCCGACCTGTACCTGCCGCAGGTGCAGGAGTGGGGCGCCGCAGCGTATGACGGCGTCGTGTACACCTGGATCGACGAGGTGCTGATCGGGCACGACGGGGCCACGGGCGTGCACGTGTCGGAGCTCGACCTCGGATCGTGGGACTTCCTCTGGTACAACTGGCCGGTCGTGTCCGACGACGGCGTGGCCCTGCTGCGCACCAGCGCGCAGCTGCGTGGGGTCGACCTCGCGACCCAGACGCAGCTGTGGACGAGCACCGAGGTCCCGCTCGGCGGGGTCGCGACCGCCGATGGCGTCGTGTACTACGTGCGCAGCGACGGGGTCGGGCGGTCCCGCGACCTGTACACCGGCGCGCCGATCCGGACGTTCGCCGGCGACAGCGAGCTGGCGAACACGCCCATCCTCGCCGACGACGCCGTGCTGTTCTCGTCGGCGACCGACACGTACGCGTACGACCGCGCCACGGGCGCGCTGCTCCAACACTTCCCGGCTGGCGGCTCGCCGGTCGTCGCCGACAACCACCTCGTGCTCGTCGACGCCTCGGCTCAGACGATCACCGCCTGGGCCTGGTGATCCACATGCGCACCATCGGAATTCTGCTGGCAGTGGCCGCGTGCGACGGCGGAGGGAGCGACGACGGAAAGGGGCCGGTCGAGGACTGCCCCGGCGCGACGACCGAGGTGTGCAACGGCGTCGACGACGATTGCGACGGCACCGTCGACGAGGGCGTGGCCATCCGCAGCTGGGCGGACGCCGACGGCGACGGGTTCGGTGACCCGGACGCCGCCGCCGAGGGGTGCGCGCCCCCGGCCGGCAGCGCGCTCCGCGCCGACGACTGCGACGACGCCCAGACCGCGGTCCACCCCGGCGCGACCGAGGTGTGCAACGAGCGCGACGACGACTGCGACGGAAGTACCGACGAGAACGTCACCGTGACCTGGTTCGTCGACGAGGACCGCGACGGGTTCGGCGGGAGCGGGACCGCCGAGGGCTGCGCGACGCCGGACGACGGGTCGGCGCTGACGGGTGACTGCGACGACGCCGACCCCAGCGTCGGCCCCGGCGCGGTCGAGACGTGCGACGGGGTCGACCAGGACTGCGACGGCACGATCGACGAGGGCGCGGGGGTCTCCCTGTGGCCCGACGCCGACGGGGACGGGTACGGCAACGCCGCGGACGGTCCGGCCGAGGTGTGCGTCGGGACACCCGGGTGGGTCGGCAACGGCGACGACTGCGACGATGGGCGCGCCGACGTGTTCATGGGCGCGCCGGAGGTCTGCGACGGGGTCGACCAGGACTGCGACAGCGTGCTCGACGAGGGCACGCTGTTGCAGCGGTGGGCGGACGACGACGGCGACGGCTACGGCGACCCCGCCGAGCTGCACATCGCTTGCGCCGACGCGGACGGATGGGTCGCGAACCACGAGGATTGCGACGACGCCGAGCCGCTCGCCCACACCGGCGCCGGCGAGGGTTGCGACGGCGTCGACAACGACTGTGACGGTGACGTGGACGAGGGGCTCGCGATCCGGTGGTACCCCGACGGCGACGGCGACGGCTTCGGCGACGCAGCGAGCGAGCAGTGGTCGTGCGCCGCGGCCGCGGGCGCCGCGTTCGTCGACGGGGACTGCGACGACGGCGACGGGGGCGTGCACCCGCGCGCGGTCGAGGTGTGCGACACCGTCGATCAGGACTGCGACGGGCGCGTGGACGAGGGGCTCACGACGATCTGGTGGCCCGACGTCGACGCCGACGGCTGGGGCGCCGACGGCGGCGAGCAGGAGACGTGTGTGCCGCCGCCGGACGCCGCGTTCCGGGCCGGGGACTGCCTCGACACCGACTCCACCGCCCACCCCGGCGCGCTCGAGGTCTGTGACACCGTCGACGACGACTGCGACGGGCTCGTGGACGACGGGGTCACCCGCTTGTTCTGGACCGACGCGGACGGCGACGGGTTCGGCGCGGTCGGGGCGCCAGTGGCCATCGACTGCGACGGCGGGCCGGACACGTCGATGGTGGGTGGGGACTGCGACGACGGGGATGCGGGGATCGGCGGGCCTACCTGTCCGCCGGATCTCGCCGGCGACTTCGGGACCTTCGGCGTGGACGACGGC
>JBEBJC010000455.1:0-6575 GCA_040080105.1 Myxococcota bacterium | reverse complement strand
CCCCCGGACCGGCCCCGGCCCTCGGTCTCCCAGTCCGCCGCCGCGCGGATCCTCGAGCCCGACACCGAGCTCCCGAGCTACCTCGTCGGGGTCGAGCAGCCCGAAGACAACATCCGCCGCGCCGAGCTGATCTCGTTGCCGGGGGAGCCTCCGCGGCCGGCGCCTCCTCCCGACACGATGCGGACGGTGCTGCGGGTCGCGGCCACCATCGTGCTGATCCCGGTCGGGCTGGTGGTCGGCGCGGCCGTGCTGCTGGTGTGCGTGCTCGCGTACGGGACCTGGGGGGTGCGCGCGGCGGGCACCGAGCTGACCCGGGCCCAGGAGGCGTTCGCGAACCAGATCGAGTCCGAGGCCGCGCTGCGCACGGATCTGCTCGGCCTCGGCGCCGAGACCGGCCCGATCGAGCAGGCGTTCGCCCGGTGGACCCAGACCACCGACGAGCCGGACCGCACCGAGGCGGCGCTCGAGTACCTGATGCTGGCCGAGCAGGAGGCCGGTCGCCGGATCGGCCTGTCGAACCGGTCACACGAGCAAGCCCTGGTGAACCAGCGTCTCGCCCGGCTGAGCGCGCGGAGGTCGGCGCTGCTGGCGGCCGAGGCGGAGTGGTCGGCGGCGGTGGGCGGGCCCGCGGGGCGGTTGGCGGTGTCGCTGCGCCTCGCGCGACCCGAGCCGTGAGCGCTCCGATCGAGCACCCCGGCCCGGCGCCCGAGGGGATGGTGGTGCGGCCTCAGGGGGAGGGGTTCTACGCGCGGGTGTGGCCCCGCCCGACGCCCCGCGCGGGCTGGCTCGTCCCGCGGGTCGCGGCGATCGCGCTCGCGTCCGGGGCGGCGTGGGCCGGGTCCGGGCCCGATCCGTCGCTGCGGTGGACCGTGGCCGGCTCGATCGCGCTGTTCGGCGCCCTGCTCGTCGGGTACTCGATCGGCGCCGGGTTCGTCCCGGTCGAGATCTCGGTCGACGACGATCAGGTCGACTGGGGCGGCGAGCGGTTCGGGTGGGCGGCGATCGGCGACTGTGCGGTGGCGGGGGACACGCTCGAGTTGCGGAGCCGAGAGGGGCGGGTGCTGGCCGCGATCCGCGGGTTGGAGGCGCCCACGGCGCGGTGGCTGTCCCTCGCGATCCGCGCGTCGGTGCCCGGCGGTCCGCCCCCGTAGTCGGTCAGCGCGCGGTCTCCTCGAGGAACCGCCGCAGGATCACCTGCTCCAGCCGACCCTTCTGGCGGGCAGGCACCGCGATCCGCACCACCAGCTCGGTCTTGCCCGGGTCTTCCAGGCGCAGCCACACCCGGGGCTCGACCGAGATCGCGTCGAGGCTCCTCCGCCGCGCCTGTTCGTCGAGGAACGCGCGCGCGGTGTCGAGGTACTCGCGGCACGCCTCGGCCGCGGCGTCGAGCAGCGCCCGCTCCGCCCGCTTCCAGTCCTCGGCGCGCGGGATCGCCACCACGAAGGTGTGCACCAGGTAGTCGTCGGTGAACGTCTCGTTGATCACCGGGGTCGACAGGAACAGGCTGTTCGGCAGCACCACCGACCGACCGGTGAACTGGTGTGTGCGCTGACCGGGCCCGACCTCCATCAAGGTGGTGGTGAGCAGCGTGTGGTCGATCACGTCGCCGCGGTACCCCGCGATCTCGATCCGGTCGCCCACCCCGAACGACCGGGTGGTGGTGCGGACCAGCGCCCCCGACACGCAGCTGATCACTTCCTTGAACGCGATCACCAGCGCGGCGCCGAGCGCGACCACCGACAACATCAGCGACTCGAGCTCGCGGGCCCAGATCAGCACGATCCCGGAGAACAGCAGAATGAACGCTACGTTCCTCGCGGTGATCTTCCACCGCCGCCGATCTTCGAGCGTGCCGAGCTCGGGGTGGCGGTCGAGGGTGCGCGACAGGAACCACCGGCCCAGGCCGAGCAGCACGATCAGCAGCAGCGTCTTCGCGCCGGAGCTCGCGAGGTACGGGTCGAGGCGCGAGGCCAGGGTTCGGGCGGCTTCGAGGAGGTCCACGCCGAGGTCGTACCACCACCGCTCGCGCGGGGCGAGGGCGGGCGTTAACGACCCCCAGGGGGACCGCTTGTCACCGGCTGCGATCGTAGAGGCCGCGCAGAAGCGGCGATGGGACGAAGTCCGGCGCGGGGCCGCCGCGCACGCGAGGGGGCCGGGGAGCGAGCCGCTGGTCGCAGCGCTCGCGGGCGAAGACGTGATCCCGGTGCTCGAGGCCCTGGCCGACCTGCTGGTCGACCGCGGCGCGGAGGAGCTCGCCGCGAAGCTGGACGCCGCTCGGTTCACCGAGGCCGCGCGCCGCCTCGAGCAATCGCCGACCGAGGCGGCGCGGGTGGCGGCGGGCCTCGCGGCGGCCGACCTCGGCGACGGCTCGGCTCCGGCGGCGGCGCCGGTATGGTACGCCCGCGCGCTCGACCTGCTCGGCGGGGTCCCCGGGGTGGACGGCGCGCGGCACCGGGCGCTCGTGCACAGCCGGGCGGGGAACCAAGCCGAGGAGGCCCAGGACCGACCCGCGGCGGAGGCCCACTACCGGGCGGCGCTCGACGAGCTGCGCCCCCACGCGGAGGGAGGCGATCCACGGGTGCTGCGCGGGCTCCAGGTCGACCTCGGGAACCTGTCGGCGCTGCTCGCAGATCCCGAGGTCGGTCCCGACGAGCACACGTGGGAGGCGATCGCGGTGGGCCGACGCCTCGCCGCGGATCCGGCGGCGGACACGGACGTGCTGGTCGACCTCGCCGAGCAGCTCGCGCTGGTGGTGGAGTTCGCGGCCGACCCCGACCAGGCGCGGGTGTGGGCGGCCGAGGTGGTCGAGCTGTGGGAGCGGGTCGAGCGGATCGCCCCCGACCCCGGGGCGAGCGCCGCGCTGGGGGAGGCCCGCGCGGTCCTCGCGGCGCTCGAGGCCTGACCCCGTGTCGCCGGAGCGGTTCGCCGAGTTCGAAGGGGAGTGGCCTGCGCGAGATCACCCGGGTTCAACGGGGCGGTTATCAGGCGCGGATGTGGTTCCTGCTCGCTGCCTGTAAGGACGACGACGCCCGCTCCGACAGCGGGGCCACCGGGCCAGACACCGACACCGACAGCGACACCCACAGCGGGCCGCTCGACGAGGTGGGCGCGCTGGAGGCGGCCGGGTTCGTGGTCGGGGAGGGTGCGTTCGTGTTCTCCGACATGTCGGGCTGCTGCGGGCCCGACGCCCAGTGTTGGGGCAACAACCCGTCCACCCCGTACGGCACGCCCACGCTCCCGCTCGGCCCGACCCAGGTGGCCGAGGCGGCGGTCGACGTGGCGGCCGACTTCGGTCCGATCCCGTTCGGGATGGCCCGCACCTTCCACCTCCGCCCCGACGAAGCGTTCGTCACCCTCGGGGTGATGCCCCCGACCAGCCGGTACTTCTCGTACCGCAGCTACCTCGCCGACCGGCCCGGGCTCGGTCACTCGATCGTCGGCTCCCTCGGCCCGTCGTTGAACCACCAGGTGATCGAGGCCGCGCGCGGCGGCGGCCCGGTGTGGGGCGAGCCGGTCGCGATCGTGACCTCACTCGACGCGTCGATCGAGCAGAGCGTCCACGAGGCGCTGATCACCGCCGGTTGGGACCCGAGCCACATCCACGACGACCGGATCACCGGGTCGGTGGTGCGCCCCGGGCTCGAGGCGGAGGCCGACACGTTCTTCGTGCTGGTGCGCAACGGGGTGTTCGACGACGCCGAGGCGGGCGCCGCGTACCGGGCCGAGCCGCCGCTGCGCGTGCTCCGGGTCACGCCGCAGGTGGAGCAGGCGTGGGACGAGCCGTGGCCGTGGCCGGTGTTGCCGGCGCGCGGGACCGGGGCAGGGGAGGACCCCGAGCTGCTGGCCGCGCGCGACGCGATGGTCGACGCCGTGCTCGCCACCTGGCCCGATCGGAGCCCGTTCCCGGTCGAGCCGTACCCGTACTGGCTCGAGACCGTGCAGTGCGTGCAGGACGAGCTGAACTGCGCCGGCGACAACCGCGACCGGTTCGCCGCGATCACCCCGGCGTTCGTGCTGCGGGAGGACGAGGCGCTGGTGATGGTCGGGGTGAACCACGAGCAGACCGGCAAGGCGAGCTACAGCAGCGCGTCGGTGCAGACCATCGAGTCCCAGCGGGGCATCCAGGCGTTCGAGAGCCCCGACATGCCCGGCAGCGCGTCGTGGCTGGTGCCGGGCCACCCGCGGCTCGGCGAGCTGTACGCGTGGATCGTGGCGCGCGACTGCTCGGCGTGGCCCGCTCCGTGCGCCGAGGTGCCGTACGACTGCCCCGGGGTCCCGGCCGACGAGGAGCTGAAGATCACCGTGCGCGCGTACCTCGAGCCGTCCACCGGCGCCGCTCCGCTGCCGGAGGAGCTCGTGCTCGACACCGCGATCAAGCTGTTCGCCCCGTCTTCCTCGGTCACGCCGTGACCGGGCTTGACCACGCCCGAACCGTCCGGTACACGGTCGGCGCGTGAAACGAATCCGAGAGATCGCGCTCGAGCTCCGCGAGGGCACGAGTGACAAGGTGTACGAGGTCGACCTGTGTGAGGTCGGCCCCGACCGGTTCGTGGTGAACTTCCGGTTCGGGCGGCGCGGGACGCGGCTGCAGGAGGGGAGCAAGACCCCGCTGGCGGTGGCGCGGGCCGAGGCCGATCGGGTGTTCGACAAGCTCGTCGCCGAGAAGACCGACAAGGGGTACCGCGAGCGGACCGCCGCGCCGGCCGCGGCCCCGCCGCCCCCCGTCCCGGAGGCGCCCGCAGCTCTCCCCGGGGGGGACGACCCGCGCGCCCGCGCGCTGGTCGCGATCCTGGCCGCAACCAGTGGGTCCTCGGACTCCGTCGTGCAAGCTCGCAAGGGCGGGTGGACCGCCGACCCCGATCGGCTGATCTTTCGCGCCGGCGAGCTGCGGATCACCGAAGCAGCGGCGTGGATCGCCCGGTTCGCGAGCCGCGACTGCGGCGACCGCCGGGCGTGGAACATCGCTCGGGCGTTGCTCCGGTGCGGCGACCCGGAGACGTTGCCCACCGCTGCGGCGATCGCCCAGGACCCGAACCGACCGGGCTGGGTCCGCACCCTGGCGCGCCACGCGGTGGCGGCTCTGTCGGGCGGCGCGGCGGCGGAGGTGACCGACCTCGAGGTGGCGGCGGCCGCCGGGGACTCGGCCGCGTGGCTCGCCGAGCTGAGCGCCCGGCCGGAGCGCCTCGACGACTGGTACCTCGCCGCCGCAGACAGCCCGAACTTCCGCGCGGTGCTCGGGTCGATCCCGCTGGTCGGGCCCACGTTCGGCGGGGTGCGCCGGGTGTACAAGGCGGCCGAGGCGAAGGGGGACGGCCCGGTGTGGGGGCTGCTCGCGCGCCGGATCGAGCAGGAAAAGTGTGGATCCGGACCGCCCGCGTCGGGCGCTGGCCGGTTCGCGATGCGGTTCGTGCGGGCGCGCCCCACCGGCGGCACCCGCACCTACCTCCGGCGCCGGTCGTGGCGGGCGCTGCGCCGGCTCGGCGAGGCCGGGCTCGCGAACGAATACTGCCGGATGGCCGCCGGGCTCGCGCTCGCGTACGTCGACCCGCCGCCCGACGCCGAGGGGGAGGCCCCCCGCCGGCGCCGGCGGTCGCGGGCGAGCGGCCCGTGGCACACGAGCCAGTGGGCGCTGTCCCAGGTGCTGTTCTCGGGCGGGCCCCGGTGGTCGGCGGATCGGAAGCGGCTGCGGGGGCACCGCGGCCCCGCGCTGCCGTGGGCGCGCGAGGAGCGGTTCCCGGAGCTGTGGGACCAGTGCCCCGAGATCCTCGCCGAGCTCCTCGACCAGAGTCGGCTGGCCGAGGCGCACCAGTTCGCCGCGCGCGCGCTGAAGGCGAACCCGGCGGCGTGGCCGTCGCTGCCGGTGGCGCGGCTGGTCGGGTGGTTCGGCGCGCCATACCCCGAGACCCTCGCCCTCGCGACCGAGGTGGCGCTCACCCGGTACGACCCGGCCGCGCCGGACCTCGAGCTGGTCGGGGCGCTGCTCGGGTGCGCCCATGCCCACGCCCGCACCACCGCCGAAGGGTGGATCCGGTCGAACCCGGCGCCGTACCTCGCGAGCACGTCGTTCGTGATCGGGTTGTTGCTGTCGCCGCGGGTCGAGGCGCGCCGGTTCGCGCTCGAGTGGCTCGGCGGCGCCACCTTGCGGCCCGACCACGCTCGGGCGGTGGTCGACGCGGTGCTCGCCCGGGTGCGGGTGGTCGCGATCGACGACGGGGTGCTGCGCGACGCCGCGGCGGTGTTGGTGGCCGGGTTCGCGCGGGAGCTGTCCGACGTGCCGCTCGACACGGTGGCCGAGCTGCTCCGCCACCCGAGCGCCGGGGTCGCCGAGCTCGGGGCGAAGATCTTGCTCGGCCACCGGGCCCCGGCGACCGAGCTCCCCGACGATCTACTCGCGGCCGCGATGACCTCGCCGCACGTGGCGGTGCGCGGGATCGGGATCCGGCGGTACGGCGAGCTGCCGGACTCGGTGCTGGCGGAGCGGTTCCGGGTGCTGGTGCACCTCGTGGTGAACCCGAACGCCGACGTGCGGTACGCGGTGGCCCCGATCGTGGTCCGGCTCGCGGGCGGGACGGGTG